>NZ_JANGBE010000041.1:0-33129 GCF_024462255.1 Flavonifractor sp. DFI.6.63
CCCCTTAAGGGGCAGCCCGTGAAAGAAATGCGGTCGGCAAACCTTTCGGGGCCCCTTAAGGGGCTTCGTCCGTATCATGCCCTTCTAGGGCTTACTCAAGCCTCCGGCTTTGCCGGAGGTTTTGACTGAAGGGATACAAACGCAGAGAAACGATGGGACAGGACAGGCGGCGCAGCCGCTTCACCCGTTCAGCAGATGGGACAGCGTGGCCAAAAACAGGGGAAAGTCAATGGGCTTTGCCACATGGGCGTCCATCCCGGCATCCAGCGCAACCTGAACGTCCTCCGGAAAGGCGTTGGCGGTCATGGCGATGATGGGGATGCCTACGGCGTCGGACCGCTCCAGCGCCCGGATGGCGCGGGTCGCCTCGTACCCGTTCATTCCGGGCATTCGGATATCCATCAGGATCGCGTCGAACGTCCCCGGCGGGGCCTCGGTAAAGGCGCGTACCGTTTGGATGCCGTCCGCCTTTCGGATGGACTGGGCCCCATACATTTGAAGCAGTTCACAGAGGATCTCCGCGTTGATGAGATTGTCCTCTGCCACCAGGAAGTGGCGTCCGGCCAGGGCGGGTTCCGCGCCGCCCGCGGGAAGCTCCGGGACGGCGGAGAGAGGCGGCGCGGCGACTTCCCCTTCCAGCTCGACCCGGAAAACGCTTCCGCGGCGTACCTGGCTCTCCACGGAGATCGTGCCGCCCATCAGGTCGATCAGCCCTTTGGTGATGCTCAGCCCCAGCCCGGAACCCTCCACATGGGCGCTCCAGCGGCCGCGGGTAAAGGGTTCGAAGAGATGCTGCAGGAACGGTTCCGGCATCCCGATGCCCGTGTCCCGGACCGTGAAACGGTAACGGCAGCGTCCCTTCGGCCGGAGCGGAGGTACCTCCTCCACCTGGAAATCCACCTGTCCGCCCTCCGGCGTGAATTTGATGGCGTTGCCCAGAAGATTGATCAGGATCTGGTTGATCCGCAGCGCGTCCCCATAAAAATACGAGTGGCGGATCGAGGCGCTGTGCAGGACGAAGTGCAGTCCTGCCGCCTGCGCCTGAGGTTCCAGCATGGCAAAAAGCTGCTCTACCAGGTCTGGGAGGGAGACGCGCGTGATGCTGAGGGCGAGTTTGGCGTGTTCGATCTTGTTCATATCCAGGATATCGTTGATCAAACTCAAAAGATGCTGGGAGGCGTGGTCGATCTTCCGCAGACAGTCTGCCACCCGCGTATGGTCGTCCAGATGAGCCGAAGCCAGAGCGGTCATCCCCATGATGGCGTTCATGGGGGTGCGGATGTCGTGGCTCATGGAAGAAAGAAACTCGCTTTTGGCCCGGTTGGCCGCCTCGGCCAGCGCAAGGGCTTTTTCCAGCTCGGCGTTGCTCCGGCGCTCGGCTGAGAGCATGTCCGTCACGTCCGCCCGGACCATGCACAGCGTTTTGCGGTTGGCGTCCCCCCACAAAACATTGATCTGCTTGTACCGAAGCCCGCCCTTGGTTTGGTAAGGCATGACGAAGTCGTAGCCCAGAGGAGTCCGGGCCAGTCTCTGCAGCAGGGGATCCAGCTGGAGCTGGCGTCTCACGGTCTCGCGTTCCGCGTCGGGGGCATGCGCGGTGAAAAAATGCTCCACCGCACTGCTGTAATCCTCCAGAACCAGAGGCGGAAGGTTTTCCAATATCGTCTGACGGGTATACAGGGTAAGACGTCCCGTGTCAAGGCTGACCAGGGCCAGAAGCTCAAAGGTGTAGGCGATCACGTTGAGCAGGCCCTGCTGCTCCCGGACCGAATCCGAAATGTCGGTCCGGGCCAGACAGATCCGCTTCAGCCGCAGGTCGGCGGCAAAGACCGTCATGTTTTTGGTCAGAAGCGCGCCGCTTTCGCTCAAGATGGAATAGGGGAAGGAATAGGTGCCCTCCCGTTCCAGCCGGCCCAGCAGATAAGCCGGAGTCAGCATCTGTTCCGTGCGGGCCTGATCCTTGGGGAGTACCTGGTGGGCCAGCATATGCGCCACCTGCTCGGAATGGCAGCCACTGCGGGCGGAGAGATCGCTGGCGCTTTCGGCGGCAGTCAGGATGGTATAGCGGTCGTTTTGCAGATCCACGTCCGCTACCATATCATAGCTGGCCACCGAGAGCTGATGCAGAATGCGTTCGGATACCGTCTGTTCGGTGACGTCGGTGACGGTCAGGATACCGGTGAGGTCTCCCGTGTCCGGAGTCTCCACCAGGTGGACCTTGAACTGGGCGTAACGTCCCTGGCTTTCCTGAGGAAACCGGATAAAGCAGGTGCGTACCAGTTCCGTCTCTCCCCGGGCAAACGCCGCGTGGGCGGGCGCGTTCCGGTATGTATCCAGAAAGTCGCATCGCTCCTCGCCATCCATGATAAAGCCGGCCAATGCACGAAACAGATCCTCGCGGGTCGGGCCTATGGAGACGGACAGGCCGGCGTCCGTATAGTCGATGAGCTCTACAAGCCGATCCTGGGTCAAATTGCAGTGACCTGCGATCAGGGTATTGGGGCCGGGGGTGCGGTAGTGCTGCAGGATCAGTTCGTTGTACTGCTGGCGAAGCCGTTCCTGCTCCTCGCGCTCCCGGGTGATGTCGTGATAGCCGGCGTAGATCCGGCGCTCGCCGTCGGGACTCTGGATCAGGGTGAGGTTGATTTTGACCCAGAGGTAGCCGCCGCCGCCCTTTTGCAGGCGGTATACGGCTTGGCAATGGCTGTTCCGGCTGGACAGGAAATTGGAGGTCAGTTCCTCCAATCGGCCCAGATCGTCCGGATGTATCCCGGCCGTAGCGTCGTCCCGGTACAGTTGCCAGGCCTGCTCCGGCGTCATGCCGGTCATGGCGGCAAAGCCTTCGGACAGAAACTCCGGCGTCATATGCCCGTTCGGATGCAGACGCACCACGGCCACGCCGCCGGGCAGGTGCTTGAGTATCGTCTGAAAATATTGCTCCAGCCGGTCTTTTTCCCGCTGGGCGCGCACGGTCCACGTAACGTCCCGGACGTATTTCACGTAGGCCGGGATGCCGTACCAAAGGGTCTCCCGGAAACGGGTGCTGTAGAACCGGTTTCCAACCACCATCTCGTGATCCACGCCGTCCGGCGCGTGGCCCTGCAGCGTGCAGAACTCACAGGGAGAAGCGCGTCCGTGAAGGGCCGCATAGCATTTTTGACCGATGCAGATCTGACCGCTGCCGAACAGCCGCCGGGATTCGTTGACGTAGAGCAGGTCGTAATTTTCACGGTCGATGACGTAGACACCGTCCGCCGCCTCGTTTGTGATGCTCTGAAACAGGCGGGTCTCCGGCGACATGCCGGTAAAGACCGCGTAAAGGCGGATGCTTTCGGCCAGCGGGTCCAACCTGCGTGCGTTGAGATGGAGCCAGATCAGCTCGCCGTTTTTGTGGCGCATCCGATAGGAGATATCCAGCAGCTTACCGCGCTCCAGCGCGTCCCTGGCGGCGGCCAAGACCCGGGGGCGGTCGGATTCAAAGACCGTGCCCAGGGGGTCCGCCCGGACCATCGCCGCAAATTCTTCACGCGTGTGCCCGGAGAGCGCGGGGACGCCGTCTGAAAAGAAGGTGGGGATCAGGCGTGCCCCCTCCAGCCGGTAGCTGGCGATACCGCCGGGGATGGAATTGACCAGATGATCCATCTCCAGCTGGGCTTCCTTCAGATCGGAGATGTTGTGGAGCACACAGTGAAGCAGAGGAAGCCCCCCCTCTTCGCCCAGCCATTTTACCAGGGCCCGGACCCATACGATGTGGCCGTCCCGGTGCAGCTTGCGAAACTCAAAGGTGGAGAGCTGATGGGTCTCGAGGACCATCCGGGCCTGAGCGATCACCATGGGGGCATCCTCCCGGTAAACCAGCTCCGTGGCATCCCGTTGGATGAGCTGGGCGTATTCCGCCGGAGTATGGCCGGTCAGGGCTGGAACGCCGTCGGAAAAGTACACGGCCTCGAAGCGGTCCGAGGCCCTGTAGATCACCACGCCGCCCGGAATGGCGTTGACGATGTCCTGGAGCTTTTCGCTGGCGCGCGTCAACTCCAGCTCCAGGTTCATCGTTGGGCTGATGTCGCTGTATACGCCGTACAAAAGCCGACTGCCATCCGGCTGGGACTTGACCGAGCCGTCCAGGCGGATCCGGCGGTACTCCTGCCTGCGGTCATTCCAGAGCCGGTAGGTATGCTGGAGGACGGCATTCCCCTGCCGGAGGGCGTCCTCCATGACCCGATAGAGGGCGGACCGATCTTCCGGGTGAACGCCCAGAACGCCGACCCGGTCCTCCAGCGTTTGGATATGCTCCTGACTGCAGCCGATGATCTCATAAAAAGCCGGGTTGCGGAATACCGGGATAAGCCGGGCGCCGTCGGACCGGTAGACGCACAGACCGCAGGGGATATTGCTGAAGATAGCCCAAAGCTCGGCCTGAAGGGCCTTGGACTGCTCCTCCTCCCGCTGCGTCTGCGTCACGTCCAGAATGTATTCGATGTAAGCGCTCCGGCCGGCCCAGTCGATCAGTTTGCCGCTGAACTGATACAGACGCTGTGTGTCTGGGTGGCGGAAGCGGCGCACCGGCAGCTCCGTGTCGCTCAGACGGTCGGCCTGGCAGAAGGGGCAGGGGGCGTCAAAGCCTGCGGCCTGATAACAGGTGATCCCCTGAAGGGTACCCTCGTGCGGAAAAAGCCGCTTTGCCAGCGCATTGGCATACAGCAGCTCCCGGCTGTCCGCCGCGCTGACGCAGATCGCCACGGGCGCGTGGTCCAGTACGGCGGACAACTGACCGGTGGAGGGGGCAGGAGAGACGCCTTGCTGCGTCATAGTTTGCGCACCTCTGCTTTCACCGCTCTGCTCAGAGCATACGATCCGAGCGAGCCTGACTGAGACTGTCCGGAGGGGTGGGCCTGGCTGGATGAGCCTTCCGCCCGGCGGCCGTTTGGATGCATCATGCGTGCGTTCCCGTCCACAGGCAGCAGCCGCCCTTCTGGTTCGACTTGGCACGGTACAGGGCCTCGTCGGCATAGGCGAGGGTCTCCGCCGTCAGGGTCTCCGCCCGGGTGCAGATGACCGCGCCGGCCGAGCAGGAGGCGGGGAAGGGGCCGCAGCCCTCCTCCTGCCGAAAGGCCCGGCAGATGGAGCAGCCCTTTTTGAGGGTGGTTTCCGGCGAGGGCATCTGCTTCATGACCACCACAAATTCGTCGCCGCCCAGGCGGACGAGAATGTCGCTGCCGCGGGTCTGCCTGCGCAGCACGGAGGCGAAGCGTTTGAGGATCCGGTCCCCCTCCGCGTGGCCGAAGGTGTCGTTGATCTGCTTGAGATTATCCAGGTCGAACATGTAGACGGCCGCGGGCAAATCCTCCCGCCGCAGGGCCAGCGCCGCGGTGTGCAGGCCGCGGCGGTTGAGCAGGCCGGTCAGATAGTCCCGGCAGGCGGCATCCTCCAGCGCCCGTTCCCGCTCCCGGGAGGAGGTGACGCCCATCGCGCGCATGACCCGCTTCCACAGGCTCCTCTGCGTGTGCGGTTTGGCGGCAAAGTCGTCCGCGCCCTGTTCCAGGGCCTGTTCTTCCAGCCGGGCGTCTCCGGGAGCGGTGGCCACCACGGGGATCTTCCACACCGCCTTTTCCCGCTGGAGCACTTCCAGCACGGAAAACCCCTCGGCCCTGGGCAGAGTCAGGCTCAGAATGACGGCGGCGATCTGCTGTTCCCGGTGGGCGATACAGCCCATCGCCGTATGGCCGTCGGCGGCTTCAATCACATGATAGCTCTCTCCAAAGGTTTTGCGTACCTGGGAGCGGTAGGCCGCATCCTCGTCCGCCACCAACAGGATCTGGGTGCGGCGTTCCGAAGGAGCGGCGCTTGCAGCCGCGGGGGGCGGGGCCTCCTGCTGGTTGCGCAGCAGCGCCTCAAACGCGGAGCAGGGCATGGGCTTTGCAAAATAGTAGCCCTGTACGTAGTCGCAGCCGATCTCCTGCAAACGCTCCAGCTGCGCCCGGGTCTCCACGCCCTCGGCCACTACGCTCAGATTCATCCAGCGGGCCAGATCCATGATAAAGCGCAGGATCCCCTGATCCACGGGCTTGGCCGTCTCGCTCTGGATGAATTTCATATCCAGCTTCAGAATGTCCAGCGGCATCTGATTGAGCATATTCAGGGAGGAGTAGCCGCTTCCAAAGTCGTCCATTTCAATGACAAAGCCCAGCTCCCGCAGCCGGCGTACCGTGGCCGCCAGCTGGTCCGGATGCTCCGTGTAGGCGCTCTCCGTGATCTCCAGATGCAGGCTGGAGGCGGGAAGGCCGTATGCTTCAAGGGTGGCTGTCAAAAGCTCGATCAGATCCGCCTGATACACATCGGCCCGTGATACATTGACCGAGATGGAAAGCGGTACCCCGCCCGCGCCGCTCCACGCCTGCAGTACGGAACAGACCTTGTTCCACACATACTGGTCCAGCTTGGTGATAAAACCATTTTTTTCAAACAGAGGGATGAACTCCGACGGCAGCAGAAGGCCCCATTCCGGGTGCTGCCAGCGGACCAATGCCTCCGCCCCGGCCAGCCGGTCGTCCTTGATGTTGTATTTGGGCTGCAAATAGATCTGGAACTGATCCTGGGCAAGCGCCGCCTCCATGCTGTCCGTAATGGCCTGCTCCCGCAGAAGGGGACTGCGCAGAGCGTCGTCGTAGCGCGCGAAATGCTTCCCATACTGGCCCCGGATGCTGCGGGCGGCCAGCAGGGCCCGGTCGCACATATGCTCCACCGGCAGCGTCCGGTCCGTCACCGGATAGATGCCCCACTTCATGATCACGTTTTTGGCGTTGGAAAGGGTGTTGACCTGGGCGCCAAACCGGAGGAACAGCGTGTCGGTGTAGCACGCCTGACGCTTGAGCAGGCAGGCGAAGCGGTCCGCGTTGAAATGGCCGCAGATGCCCTGGTCTCCCACCAGGCCGGTATACAGCTCCGCCACGCCCCGCAGCAGGCAATCGCCGGTGGGGACGCCGAACATATCGTTGATCAGCTTAAAATTTTCAATGTCAGAGCAGATGATGTCGTATTCCTGTTCCGGGTGCAGCAGGAGCAGCTGCTTGACCTGCTGATAAAAAAATTCCTTGCTGTAGAGACCGGTCAGCCGGTCGTACTGCACCTGACGGATCATGGCGGAGGTCTCCCGCAGGCGGATGATGTTGGCGATCCGGTGCAGGATGACCTGAGGCCGGTAAGGTTTGACCACAAAATCCGCCGCGCCGCCGGAGAGAGCCGCTATCTCGGCGGCTTCGCTGTCCTGACGGGTGGTAACGATCACGGGGATGGAGGCGAGCGCCTGCTCCGCCTTTGCCTGGGCCAGAAACGCGCACCCGTCCATCCCGGGCAGGACCAGATCCAGCAGAATCAGCGCGATCTCATCCGGACGCTCCCGCAGTACGCCAAGCGCCTGGGCGCCGTTTTCCGTCTCGAGCACCCGATACTCCGGCGTGAGAATGGTACGGAGGTCGGCGCGGTTGACCGGATCGTCGTCTACGATCAGGATCTGTTTCTGCAGCGTCATGACGGAGCCTCCTTGTCCTCTGCGGGGATCCCCAATTTTGTTGTATCTCCTTCTGATTCTATCATACAAGCGGAGGCAGTGCAATATTTTGGTACATTTATGGTGCGGGCGCGTTCTCTGCCACGCTGGCTTTGTGCAAAAAGCGGAAATGGAGGGCCACGCCGATCAGCGCAAAAAAGCCCACATAGCCGCAGAGCGGGTAGACGTAGCTGACCACATTCTTAAAGCCGAAGATGCTCCCCACAAAGGCCAGGGCGCACAGCAGGGCCAGAAACCGCCGGGACAGCCGGCCGCCCAGCCGCACCTCCAGCCGGGAGGTGATACCGAACAGGCTGGACAGGGCGGCGGTAAACATGCCGCACAGCAGCAGCAGCGCATAGAGCACGCCGAGGGCGGGAAAGACCTGAGAGGCCAGAGCCAGCATCGGCAGTTCCGCATCCCCCACCAGGGCGCGGAAGAGGATCATGGGCAGCAGGATGCAGATGAAAATGACCGCCAGCAGGAGGCTGCCAAGCCCCAAGCCCCTGCGGATGGCGCGCGTATCCTCCATCTCCTGGGTCAGGGGGACCAGGATGGTAATGGCGGCCATCATATTGTAGGAGATAAAGGATACGGCGGAAAACAGCCAGTTGCCCAGCAGGGGGTTGCCGCTGGCGAAGGGGAGGGCGGGAAGCCCTTCCGTGGGCAGCCGGAGGACGGCAAGGGCGCCCACCACAACGGCGGCGCCCACCAGCAGGGGCACCACCACGCCAAAGGCGGCCACCAGTCCGGCCGCGCCGGTCACGGCTACCAGCAGCACGAGAAGCGTCATGGCCGCGTCGCCCAACAGGGCGGGGATACCGAACAGCTGCTCCAGCAGGGCGCCTGACCCGGCGATCATCCCCATCATGCAGCCGAACAGGAACAGGAGAAACACAGCGGAAAAAAAGCCGCGCAGGACGGGGTGCGTTCCGTGGAGGATGATTTTGTCAAAGGCTGTATATCCCGTGCGTTTGGCAATGTCCAGCACCATCCAGCCGAAGAGCCAGAAAGCCGCGATGGCCAGCACCATGCCTGCCAGGCCCCAGGCGCCGAACCGGCCGAAAAACTGCAGCAGCTCCTGCCCGGAGAGGAAGCCCGCTCCCAGGAAACTGCCCGTAAAAAGTACGGCGATCTGCATCGGCGTTATTTTTTTCTTCATGGATCTGCCTCCAAAACGCGGCGGGGGCAGGCCGCCGCCCTACTTCAAGTGGTTTCCCACGTAGGACGGGGCCTGCCCCCGCCGAAAGCGTTGCTTATACCCGCCCAATGTCGGTGCGGAACTGCATATCGGTAAAGGAAATCTCCTTTGCGGCGGCGTAAGCGGCCTGGATGGCGGCTTCCAGGTCCAGGCCCGTGGCAGTCACGCCCAGCACCCGCCCGCCGTTGGTCAGGACCGTGCCGTCCCCGCTCAGCCGGGTCCCCGCGTGGAAGACCACGGCGGACCGGCCGGCCTGTTCCAGACCGGAGATGGGGTACCCCTTCTGGTAAGCAGCGGGGTACCCGCCGGAAGCCAGCACCAGGCAGCAGGCCGCGCCGGACTTCCACCTGATATCCACTTTATCCAGCGTGCCCGTCCGACATGCCTGAAAAATTTCCAACAGGTCGCTTTCCAGCAGGGAGAGCACCGCCTGACACTCCGGGTCGCCAAAGCGGGCGTTGTATTCCACCACCTTGGGCCCGCTGGGGGTGAGCATCAGGCCGAAGTAGAGCACGCCCTGGAACGGCCGTCCCTCCGCCTGGAGCGCCGCAACGGTGGGCAGAAAGATCTCGTCCATACACCGCTGGGCCACCGCTTGCGTGTAGTTGGGAGAAGGGGAGATGGCGCCCATGCCGCCGGTGTTGGGACCTTGGTTTCCGTCAAAGGCCCGCTTGTGATCCTGACTAGAGGGCATGCACAGAAGATGCGCTCCGTCGCAGAACGCAAGCACCGTTACCTCAGGGCCGGTCATGCACTCCTCGATGACCAGCCTGGCGCCTGCGGCGCCGAACTTGCCGTCGCTCATCATCGCGCGCACCGCCGCCCTGGCCTCGTCCACCGTCTGGGCTACGATCACGCCCTTGCCCAGGGCCAGGCCGTCGGCCTTCACCACGATCGGGGCGCCCTCGGCCTCCACATAGGACAGCGCCGCGTCCAGGCCGGTAAAGGCCTGGTATTTGGCGGTGGGGATGTGATACTTGGCCATCAGGTTCTTGGAAAAGATCTTGCTGGCCTCGATGACCGCGGCGTTTTTCCGGGGGCCAAAGGCGGGGATGCCGGCCGCCTCCAGTGCGTCCACCATGCCAAGGGCCAGCGGGTCGTCCGGAGCCACCACCACAAAATCCATCGCGTGTTCCCGGGCCCAGGCCACCATGGCCTCCACATCGGTGGCGGCGATGGGGACGCACTGGGCGATGGAGGCGATGCCGCCGTTGCCCGGGGCGCAGTAGAGTTCATGGACCGACGGGCTCTGCTTCAGCTTCCAGCAGATGGCGTGCTCCCGCCCGCCTCCGCCGACAACCAGTACTTTCATCATATAACCTCGCTTTGCGTGGAAGAATGTTCGCCTTCCCGCACAGGGGCGCGAGGGCGCAGACCGCCCGAAACGCCCCGCGGCACGGCGGTCTGGGATCGACAGGGGTCAAAGCCTTCGGGAACGCCCGGCGATCAGTGGTGGAACAGACGCATCCCGGTAAAGGCCATGACGATGCCGTACTTGTTGCAGGTGTCGATGACATGATCGTCCCGGATGCTCCCGCCGGGCTGGGCGATATACTGCACGCCGCTCTTGCGGGCGCGTTCTACATTGTCGCCGAAGGGGAAGAAGGCGTCGCTGCCCACGCTGACCCCGGATTGGCGGGCGATCCATTCCTTCTTTTCCGCCGCAGTGAGCACCTCGGGCCTGATTTTAAAGGTGTTCTGCCACACGCCGTCGGCCAGCACGTCCTCGTACTCGTCGGAGATGTAGACGTCGATGGCGTTGTCCCGGTCGGGCCGGCGGATCCCCTCCACGAAGGGGAGGGAGAGCACCTTGGGGTGCTGGCGCAGCAGCCAGTTGTCGGCTTTGTTGCCGGCCAGACGGGTGCAGTGGATGCGGCTTTGCTGGCCGGCGCCCACGCCGATGGCCTGGCCGTCCTTGGTGTAGCACACGGAGTTGGACTGGGTGTACTTCAGCGTGATCAGGGCCAGGACGAGATCACGCTTGGCCTGCCCGGGCAGGTCGCGGTTCTCCGTGACGAGGTTTTCCAGCAGGGCCTCGTTGATCTCAAAATGATTGCGGCCCTGCTCGAAGGTAATGCCGTACACGTCTTTGCGCTCAATGGAACGGGGCACGTAGTCCGGGTCCATCTGCACCACGTTATAGCCGCCTTTGCGCTTGCCCTTGAGGATCGTCAGCGCCTCGTCGGTATAGCCGGGGGCAATCACGCCGTCGGAGACCTCCATGGCCAGGTAGCGGGCGGTGGGCGCGTCGCACACATCGGAGAGCGCGGCCCAGTCGCCGTAGGAGCACAGCCGGTCGGCGCCGCGGGCCTTCACATAGGCGCAGGCGATGGGAGAAAGGTCCATATCCTCGGCAAAATAGATCTTCCGCTCCACGTCGCTGAGGGGGGTGCCCACAGCGGCCCCGGCGGGGGAGACATGCTTGAAGGACGCCGCGGAGGGCAGGCCGGTGGCGGCCTTGAGCTCCCGGACCAGCTGCCAGGAATTGAAGGCGTCCATAAAGTTGATATAGCCGGGCCTGCCGTTGAGAACCTTGATGGGAAGCTCGCCGGAGTCCATAAAGATACGGGCGGGCTTTTGGTTGGGGTTGCAGCCGTATTTCAATTCCAGTTCCGTCATGATTCGACCTCCATAATGCGGGCGGCCTGCGGCCGCCCGCCGGACTTACGCGTGCTGATTGATGATGACGCTCTCCCAGGCGCCCCGCTCCAGGTCGATATAGCGCACGAAGAGGGAGACCTTGTTGTCTTCGTTGAGGTTGTTCCACAGCAGATGGGCAAATTCCTGCGGCGTCTCGCTGGTGATGGCCACCTGCTCCGGCTCGCCCTCAAAAGAGGGGAGGGGATCGCCGTCGCCCAGGTAGGTATGGATAAAATGCCCCTGGCCGGCAATGGGGTTTTCGTAGGCGAAAAAGTACCGGCGGCAGGAGGACGCCTCTCCGTCCGCGCTTTTCAGAATGGACAGGGTATAGTCGCCGTTGCCGTGCACCAGGCCGGAAATGCGGGGCGTGTAGTTGGGGCCGTCCGGCTCAAACGTGCGGGTATGCAGGGCCTGTGCAAAGGTCTTGCCCGCCGCCAGGCCCTCCCGGACGGTGTCGGTCTGGTCGCCGTTGGTGACGATGGTAGAGCTGCCGAAGACCCGCACCGGGGCGTAGATGATCAGGGACGGATCGGTCATTTTAGAGGGGTCAAAGGCCTGGGTACGGATGCCGTCGGGGGTTTCCACAAACACCCGGTTGCGGGAATTTTCGCTGCGGCCCATAATGAAATAGGCGATCACAGCCTTCGCCCCGTCGGGAGAGCGGCCCAGTACGATGCCCCGGCCGGGATAGGGATTGGCGCGCAGCAGCGCGGTCAGATCAAGCGTTTTCATTGACAAACAGCTCCCTCGGTTATTTTGACGTGCCGCCCCTCCACATGGAGGCGGCCCTCGCAGAACAGGGATACGGCCCGGGGCAGGATGCTCCACTCACACTGCTCCATGACCCGGCGCTGGAGCGTCTCCGGCGTGTCGTCCTCCCGGATGTCCACCGCCTTTTGCAGTACGATGGGACCGCCGTCCGGCTCCTCGTTGACGAAATGGACGGTGGCGCCGGTGACCTTGACGCCATAGTCCAGAGCTTTTTCGTGGACATGCAGGCCGTAATAGCCCGCGCCGCAGAAGGAAGGGATCAGGGCGGGATGGACGTTGAGAATGGCGTTGGGATAGGCCTGCACCATCTCCTCGGTGAGGATGTGCAGGAAGCCCGCCAGCACTACCAGGCCGATCTCCAGCCCGCGCAGCTGCTCCACCAGGGCGGCGGTCATCTCCCGGTTGGAGCCGTAGTCCTTCCGGGAGACCACATAGCCGGGGATACCGGCCCGGGCGGCCCGTTCCAGAGCAAAAGCGTCGGCGCGGGAGGAGATCACGGCGGCGATGACACCGTTTTTCAGCTCTCCCCGTCCCTGCGCGTCAATAAGCGCCTGGAGATTGGTGCCGCCTCCGGACACCAGCACGGCGATTCGTGTCATAGTGATACCTCGCAGAGTTTCCGCCGGAGGCGGAAATGAATTTCGAAGTCGTGCGCAGGCGGCGCGGACGCCCCCGCGGTCAGGAGGGCGCCTTCGCTGCCGCCCGGGCTCATACCAGCTCCACGCCCGCGTCGCCCTTGACGACGGAACCGATCACATAGGACTGCTCTCCGGCCCGGGCCAGCACGTCCAGGGCGTTGCCGATCTGGTCCTTGGGGATGGCGATGACCAGGCCGATGCCCATGTTGAAGGTGTTGTACATATCCCGCGCGGGGATGTCTCCGGCCTTTTGGATCAGCTCGAAGATCGGGGGCACCGGGAAAGAAGCGGTCTGGATCCGGGCGGTGAGCCCCTCCTTCATCATGCGGGGCACGTTCTCATACAGGCCGCCGCCGGTGATGTGGCTGACCGCCTTCACGTCCACCCCGTGCTGCCGCAGGCAGCGGATGGAGCGCACATAGATGTGGGTGGGACGCAGCAGCTCCTCTCCCAGCGTATGGCCCAGATCGGACACGTAGGTCTCCAGGGGCTTGGCGTCGTCGGCAATGCCGAAGACCTTGCGCACCAGGGAAAAACCGTTGGAGTGCACGCCGTTGGAGCCCAGGCCGATGAGCAGGTCCCCCTCCTGCAGCGTGGAGCCGTCGATCATTTTGGCCTGATCCACCAGACCAACGGAGAAGCCGGCCAGATCGTATTCCTGTTCCGGGTAGAAGCCGGGCATCTCGGCGGTCTCGCCGCCCACCAGGGCGCAGCCCGCCTGGCGGCAGCCTTCGGTGACGCCGGAAACGATGGCCTCGATGCGGCTGGGCAGGTTCTTGCCCACGGCCAGATAATCCAGGAAAAACAGGGGCATGGCCCCGGCGCAGATGATATCGTTGACGCACATGGCCACACAGTCGATGCCCACGGTGTCGTGCTTGTCCATCAGAAAGGCGATCTTCAGCTTGGTGCCCACGCCGTCCGTGCCGGAGACCAAAAGGGGCTTCTCCATGCCCGCGTAGTTGGGGGCAAACAGACCGCCGAAGCCGCCCAGGGTGCCCATGACGCCGGGAATATAGGTGGATTCGACCAGGGGCTTGATGCGGTTGACCGCCTCGTAACCGGCGGTCACGTCCACGCCGGCGGCGGCGTAGGATTCAGAATGAGAATTCTTCATACAGACCTCCATTTTCCAAAGAAGTCCGAAGCAGGACATATGCCTGCGAAGGACGCCTTAACTTGTGGCCGCGGCGGCCACAGCAGCCGTGCCTGACACGGACGCGGGAGGGGCGCCTTCCCATCCGGAAAGGACGGCGGCCCCGGAAACGGTTATTCCGCTCCGCTCCAGCAATAGGTGCAGATCTTGTCGCGGTCGATGCCGATGGCCTCCAGCAGGCCGTCCAGGGACTGGTAGCCCAGCGAATCGAAGCCCAGCTTCTCACAGATGGACCGGAGCATACATCTGCCCCGCTCGGTGGAAGCGTCGGCGTACTCGTCCAGATGCGCCTGCCCCTCGTCCCCCTCCAGCTCCTGTACCGTCTTGCGGGCCAGAAGCTCCATATCGGAGTTGCTGCGGGAGAAGTTCAGATACTTGCAGCCATACATGATGGGGGGGCAGGCCGAGCGCATGTGGACCTCCTCGGCCCCGGACTCGTACAGGAACTCAACGGTCTCCCGCAGCTGCGTGCCGCGGACGATGGAATCGTCCACAAAGAGGAGCTTCTTGCCCTGGATCAGCTCAGGCACGGGGATCTGCTTCATTTTGGCCACCTGGTTGCGCACCTCCTGATTGGCGGGCATAAAGGAGCGGGGCCAGGTGGGCGTGTACTTGACGAAGGGGCGGGCGAAGGGCTTGCCGCTGCGGTTGGCAAAGCCGATGGCGTGGGGCACGCCCGAGTCGGGTACGCCGGCTACAAAGTCCACCTTGGGCAGCTGGCCCTTCTGGATCTCGTCCCGGGCCATGATCTCGCCGTTGCGGTAGCGCATGACCTCCACGTTCATGCCCTCGTAATTGGAATTGGGGTAGCCGTAATAGGTCCACAGGAAGGCGCAGATCTTCATCTGCTCGCCGGCGGGGGAGAGGGTCTCCCATCCCTCCGGCGTCAGGCGCACGATCTCACGGGGCCCCAGCTCATAAGCGTCCTGATAGCCCAGCTTATGATAGGCGAAGGATTCGAAGGAGACGCAGCAGCCCTCCTCGTTCTGGCCCACCAGTACGGGCAGACGGCCCAGCCGGTCCCGGGCGGCGATGATGGCGTCGGGGGTAAGCACGAGAATGGTGCAGGAGCCGTCGATCGCCTCCTGCGCGTGGCGGATACCGGAGACCAGGTCGCTTTTCTGGTTGATGAGGGCGGCGGTGAGTTCGGTGGAATTGACCTTGCCCGAACTCATGGCCATGAACTGGTGGCCGTGGTCGGAAAAATACGTCTCCACCAGAGTGTCGGCATTGTTGATGATACCCACGGTGGTGATGGCGTACAGCCCCAGGTGGGAGCGCACCAGCAGCGGCTGAGGATCGGTGTCGCTGATGCAGCCGATGCCCGCGCAGCCCCGGAATTCCCCCAGATCCCCTTCAAATTTGGTGCGGAAGGGGGTGTTCTCAATGTTGTGGATCTGCCGCTGAAAGCCGGCCTCGCGGTCGTAAACCGCCATGCCGCCCCGGCGGGTGCCCAGATGGGAGTGATAGTCGGTGCCGAAGAATAGGTCCAGCACGCAGTCGCGCTTGGAGACAGCGCCGAAAAATCCACCCATGGCCTACTCCACGCCGGTCAGGCGGCGCATGACCTCCTCGTAGGCCTCCTCCGCGCCGCCCAGATCCCGGCGGAAGCGGTCCTTGTCCAGCTTCTCATGGGTCTTCTCATCCCACAGGCGGCAGGTGTCGGGGCTGATCTCGTCGGCCAATACGATCTGGCCGTCGGCCGTCCTGCCGAATTCCAGCTTGAAATCCACCAGGTCGATGCCGATCTCCTTCATGAACCCTTTCAGCAGTTCGTTGACGGTAAAGGCGTAGTTCTTGATGAGCGCGATCTCCTCGGCGGTGGCCAGCTTGAGGGCCAGGGCGTGATAGGTGTTGATGAGCGGATCGCCCAGGTCGTCGTTTTTATAGGAAAACTCAATGGTGGGAGCGTCAAATACAATGCCCTCCTCCACGCCGTAGCGCTTGGCGAAGGAGCCGGCGGAGAGGTTGCGGATGATGACCTCCAGCGGCACGATGGAGACTTTCTTCACGGCGGTTTCGCGGTCGCTAAGCTCCTCCACCAGGTGGGTGGGCACACCCTTGGCCTCCAGCCGGCGCATCAGGTTGTTCGTCATGCGGTTGTTGATGGCGCCCTTGCCGGTGATGGTGCCCTTTTTCAGGCCGTTGAAGGCGGTGGCGTCGTCCTTGTAGGAGACGATGACCACGTTGGGGTCCTGGGTGGCGTAGACCTTCTTGGCCTTCCCCTCGTAGAGCTGCTCTTTCTTCTCGTAAGCCATGCTAAAATTCCTCCATCTGAATTTTTTGATCTTTATCCATAACTTCCAGAGCCATATCGGTCTTGAATTGGGAGAGCGTTCCGGACAGGCCGTCGTCGGAGAGCGCCAGCATCTGGGCGGCCAGGATCGCGGCGTTGTCCGCCCCGTCCACGGCCACGCAGGCCACCGGGATGCCCTTGGGCATCTGCACCATGGACAAAAGAGAGTCCAGCCCCCCCATCATGGAGGTCTTGATGGGCACGCCGATGACGGGCAGGGTGGTATAGGCGGCCAGGACCCCCGCCAGATGGGCGGCTTTACCGGCGGCGGCTATGATGATGCCGAAGCCCTTCTCCCGTGCGGAAGAGGCGAACTGCTCCGCGGCGGCGGGCGTGCGGTGGGCGGAGATGACGTGTACCTCAAAGGGGACGCCGAACGCCTTCAGGCGTTTCATGCAGGCGCGCATGGTATCCAGGTCGCTGTCCGAGCCCATGACGACGGCAACTTTTTTGCTCATACAGATCCTCCAGTCTTAAAATGCCAAACGATTTTTGAGGAAAAGAAAAAATAAATCAGGGTATCCATGATAAGGATACCCTGATGGGTTACCGTTCAAAATTGGACAGGCTGGCACAACGACCGCAGCGGGCCGCAGAGCGCGTCATGTGCACCGCCGCCATCCAAGTACCCCCTCGTCTTCTATCTGCCTACAATATATCGGATTTGCCGGGGGTTTGCAAGGGCGAAAATCGAATTTCGTAGGCTTAGACAACTTCCGGGAGCAAAAAGGGAAGGGGGATTGTAAAGTGTGTGTCAGGCGGAGACAAAGAATGCTTCAGCGCAGCCGCCCGTCGGTGCCCACCACCACGGTGCGCAGAGGGATGTTCCGGCCGCTGCGCGCCACCGCCGTTTCGGCGGCGCGCTGGATGCCGCCGCAGCAGGGAACCTCCATCCGCGCTACCGTGACGCTTTTGACCTCGTTGGCAGCCAGGATGGCGGCCAGCTTTTCGGTGTAATCCCCCTCGTCCAGCTTGGGGCAGCCGATCAGGGTCACCCGTCCGGCAATGAAGTCCCGGTGGAACGCGCCGTAGGCGTAGGCGGTGCAGTCGGCGGCAATCAGCAGGTCGCAGCCGTCAAAATAAGGGGCGTTTACCGGCGCCAGTTTGATCTGTACCGGCCACTGGCGCAGCTGGCTGGGCATTTCGCCGGCGGGGGCGGGGGCGCCGTCCCGGCGCAGGGCGCGGCTCTGACTGCCGGGGCAGCCGCAGGGCGGCACGCCGGCGGACCGGGCCGCCTTGGCCGCCAGCACGGCGGCATGGTCGTAGGCGGGCGCCTCCCGCTCCTCAAACGTAATGGCCCCGGTGGGGCAGGCGGGCAGACAGTCGCCCAGACCGTCGCAGTAATCCTCGCGGGTGAGGCGGGCCTTGCCGCCCACCATCTGGATCGCCCCCTCGTGGCAGGCGGAGGCGCAGGCGCCGCAGCCGTTGCAGAGCTCCGGGTCGATTTTGATGATTTTGCGTTTCATGGGGATTCCTCCTTGCTTTTGTAAGGAGAGTATACTATACTGAGGTCGAGTTGTATGTTGCATCTGCAACGAATGGAGGGAAAAACATGCGCCAGTATCTGCCGGTGCTGCGCCGGGTGCCCCTGTTCGCGGGGCTGGAGGAGGAGCAGCTGATGGAGGCCCTGGAGTGCCTGGCCGCCCGTGTGAAGTGCGCGGCGAAAGCAGCGGCGGTGTTCCGGGCGGGGGAGAAGGCCGCGGCGCTGGGCTGCGTACTGTCCGGCGGGGTGCAGGTGTGCCGGGAGGACGCGTCCGGCGAGCGGATCGTCCTGGCGGGGCTGGAGGCGGGGGAGCTCTTTGGAGAAGCCTACGCCTTTGCGCAGGACAACACTCTGGCGGTGTCGGTCTATGCGCTCGAACCCACCACCGTCCTGCTGGTGCCCGCACGCCGCCTGCTGGAGCCCTGCCAGCGGGCGTGTCCCTTTCATGCCCGGCTGATCCGCAATTTAGTGACGCTGCTGGCGGAAAAGAATCTACAGCTTTCCCGGAATATTCGGTATCTGTCCGCCCGCACCATCCGGGAAAAGCTGACGGCCTATCTGGAGGAGCAGGCGCTCCGCGCCGGACAGGACAGCTTTACCGTTCCCTTTGACCGCCAGGCCCTGGCGGACTACCTGTGCGTGGACCGCAGCGCCCTGTCAAGGGAGCTGGGGCGTATGCGCTCGGAGGGACTGCTGGAGTTCGAACGCAGCCGCTTCACCTTGCATCCCGGGCGATAAAAACGGCCGCACGGTTTCCGTGCGGCCGTTTTTATCGGTGATGTCAGTCCCTGAGATACTGCTTTACCAGTTCCTGCAGCAGCTCGTCCCGATCCAGCTTGCGGATCAGGGCGCGGGCGTTGTTGTAGTTGGTGATATAGGTGGGGTCCTCCGAGAGGATGTATCCCACGATCTGATTGATGGGATTATAGCCCTTTTCCTGCAAAGAGCTGTATACGCAACTCAGGATCTCCTTGATCTCAGGGTCCTTTTCGTTTTGAATGCTGAATTTCCGGGTGTAATCCATCTCCACGCGGCACACCTCCTCGTTTGTTTCTGGTCCCATTGTAGCTGAATTCAGAGCGGCTGTAAAGGGAAAACCGTGAAATTTTATGAAGAATTAAGCTTTCACCAGCCCAGACGGATGCGCCCCTCGGGGCAGCGCGCGGCGCACAATCCGCAGCCGCGGCAGAGCCGCGGGTCAAGGACCCAGCCCTCCGGACGGCGGGAGAGCGCTCCGTAGATGCACCCGGCGCTGCACAGGCCGCATTCTGTGACGGGACAGGGCGTCTCCAGATGGGCGGTCAGGGGCTGTGGGTCGATGTCCTCAAAGGGCGTCAGGCTGGGCAGGGCCGCCCCCCGCAGCTGCTCCGGCGAAGCGATGCCGTGGGCGTCCATCCAAGCCGTCAGCTCCCTTACGATACGGGTGATGGCGGGATACCCCTCCAGCTGGAGGACGGTGCCTACCTGGACGGCCTGAGCGCCCAGCATCAAAAATTCCAATACCTGCTCGCCGGTCTCGATCCCCCCAACGCTGCACAGCGGAAGCGGGGAGTACTGCTTCAGGATGGCGGCTGCGGCCAGGGCCACCGGGCGGATGGAGGGGCCGCTGTAGCCGCCGTAAGTAGGCATACGGGGACGGCGGGCGTCCAGGTCCACGCCCTGAATGCCCCGAAGGGCGTCAATGGCGCTCACTCCGGCGGCGCCCGCCTCCCGGATGGCCTGAAGAAAGGCGGGAGAGGAGGCGGCTTCGTAGGAGAGCTTGACCATGACGGGCACGTCCACCGCCAGGGCCGCCGCCCGGACGAACTCCCGCACCTGGTCGGGATCGCTGCTCCGGGCCGGGGTACGGGTACCGATGGGGGCGGATATGCTGATCTCCACGGCATGGGCGCCCATGCGCTCCATCCGGGCGGCCAGATAGGCCAGCTCGGACGGGGAGGTGGCCCAGATGCTGGCGATGAGGCGGCACTGGCCCAGCCGCACTTGCTCCAGCTCCCCCTCCCACTGTTCCAGATGCAGGTCGGAATAGAGCTTGGTGTTGAACAGCCGGCCCCGGTCGTAGTAGAGCCGGGGGCGCAGGACCGGATTGGCCTCCAGGGTGATGGTCTCGGTAACCACCGCCGCCGTCCCGGCGTCCACGCAGCGCTGGATGGAAGCGCCGTCCCGGGCCCAGGGCCCGGCAGCCACGATGACGGGATGCTTGAGCGAAAGTCCCATGAATTCTACGGAACATGACATGCCATACCCCTCCTTTATTCGTCGAAAAGCTCTGAGATGTGGGCACGGTTGCCGCAGGAACGGCGGATCTTCAGTTTTGGCTGAAGGATGATCTCCTGGGGGACCCCGGCGGAGAACTCCTCATTTTCCAGCAGATCAAAGAGCATCCGGGCGGCCACCATGCCCAGCCGGCGGGCGGGCTGCTCCAGGCTGGTGAGGGCCGGGGTGACGATGGTGCACAGCGGGGAGTCGGTCAGACAGGCCAGACCCAGCTCTTCCGGAATGGACACGCCGCGGTCCCGGGCGGCCTTCAGCACGCCGAAGGCAAGCTCGTCGCTGTCACAGAGCAGGGCGTCCGGCGGAGGACCGCTCTGGAGCAGGCGTTCCGCCGCTACAAAGCCGCCCTGTATGCTGTTCTCCGTCAGGAGGACCCTGCCGTCTGCCCCGCCGCCCCACTCCAGCACGGCTCTGCGGCATCCGGCGGCCACCTGCCGCAGGTCCTCCGGATCGCTCCGGTCCAGCAGGAACACCAGGCGGCGGTGCCCTAGGGAGAGCAGGTGGCGGGTCATGCGGAAGGCACCCTCCTCACAGTTGATGTAGCAGCAGTTTTCCGTCAGGGCGTCCCGGGGGCGCCCGATGCTTACGCATGGAATGCCGGCGCTGTGCAGGCCGGAGAGATCGGCCAGGGGCGCGCAGAGCAGCACGCCGTCGGCCTTCCGGTCCTGTACCATGCGCAGGCCGTCGGCCTCTGCCGCGGCCGAGCCGTGGGTGTTGCACAGGAAGGTGGCGTAGCCCTTTTTCAGGGCCACCGTCTCCACGCCGGCGAACAGGTCCCGGTCGGTGCCGCGCTCGATATTGGATACCAGCAAAGCGATGGTGCGGGTCTTGCCCAGGTTCAGCCCCCGGGCAAACCAGTTGGGGGTATAGTGGAGGGCCTCCATCACGGATAAGACACGGGTCTTGGTCTCCGGCTGGACCAGCTCCGGATGGTTGAGTACCCGGGAGACCGTAGCCACCGAAACGCCCGCCTGCCGGGCTACCTCCTTGATATTCACAACCTGCCGCCTCCCCTGTCTTAGGATATTCGTCCGTTTCCGCTGGTATTCCGCAAAACGCTCCGCGTTTGCGGAAGCGCACCGCCCGCCCGCCGCAGGGCGGTGCGGTATGCTCAGGGCCGCTGTGCGGCCATAATACCACAAAAACGAGGAAAAAGCAATGCAGGGAATGTAAGTGGTTTCAGGAAAGAGCGGAACCAAGGGGGATTTGGAAAAAATCCATAAAAAGAAAGAAAAAAGATTGGAAAAGAAATGCTGGACGGCGGGAAAGAAGTGTGATATAGTTTGCTTGGATGAAACTGGTTTCATAAAGCGAAAAGAGGAGGTAGTATGATGGCGCAGCAACCGAACACCACAAAACGGGGCGCGGACGACGATTATTCGTTGGAGGCGGTCCCGACCACAGCGCGCAAAGGCTTTTGGAGCATGTTCGTGGTCATGATGGGCTTCACCTTCTTCTCCGCCAGCATGAGCGTGGGCGCCAAGCTGGGGAACGGCCTGGACTTTCCGGGCTTCGTCTGGGCGGTGATCATCGGAGGCATCATCCTGGGGGCCTATACCGGGGGCCTGGCCTATATCGGCTGCGACACCGGTCTGACGCTGGATCTGCTGGCCCAGCGCTCCTTCGGCACCAGCGGCTCCAAACTGGCGTCGGTGCTGATTTCCTTCACCCAGATCGGCTGGTTCGGCGTGGGCGTGGCCATGTTTGCCATCCCGGCCGCCGAGCTGCTGGGGATCAGCCCCTTTATCCTGGTGCTCATCGCCGGGCTGTGTATGACGGCGTCGGCCTATTTCGGCATCAAGGCCCTCACCATTGTCAGCGCCATTTCGGTGCCGCTGATCGCGGTGCTGGGCGTCTACTCCATGGTGCTCTCCGGAATCGAGGGCGGCGGCCTGACCGCCATCTTTGCGAAATCGGCGGGCAGCCTGTCCATCCTGGGGGGCGTGGGTCTGGTCATCGGCTCCTTTGTCAGCGGCGGAACCGCCACCCCCAACTTCGTCCGCTTTGCCAAAAACAACGCTGTGGCGGTCTCCACTACGGTCATCGCCTTCTTCCTGGGCAACTCGCTCATGTTCGCCTTCGGCGCGGTGGGCGGCGCCTTTACCGGGAAGGACGACATTTTCTATGTCATGATCGCCCAGGGGCTGGCCATCCCCGCGCTTATCGTGCTGGGGGCCAATATCTGGACCACCAACAACAACGCCCTGTATACCGGCGGCCTGGGCCTGACCAATATCACCGGTCTGCGGCAAAAGCCCATGGTGCTGGTATCCGGCATCATCGGGACGCTGGCGGCCATCTGGCTGTACAACAACTTTGTGGGCTGGCTGAGCTTCCTCAACGCCACCCTGCCTCCGGTGGGCGCCATCGTCATGCTGGATTTCGTGATGCACCGGCCGTCCTATCGGGAGGGGGCCGCTCCGGCCCATAAAGTGCACTGGGGCTCCATCGCGGGCGTGATCGTGGGGGCGGCCGTGGGCAACTTCGTGCCTGTGGGCATCGCCTCCATCAACGCCATGATCGCGGCCTGCGTCTGCTACCTGCTGGCAGACCGGCTGTTCTACGCCAAGCAGCAGGGATAATTGGGACAGAAAGGCGGTATGCAGTTATGCTGATCCAAAATGTGTTCGTAGAAAACGCCGCGCAGGCCACCGATATCCGCATCACCGACGGGAAGTTTGAGCGCCTGGAGCCGGGGCTGACGCCTCTGCCGGGCGAGGAGGTCATCGACGGCTCCGGCTGTCTGGCCCTGCCCCCCTTTATCGAATCCCACGTCCACCTGGACACCTGCCTGACCGCGGGGGACCCGGTGTGGAACCAATCCGGCACCCTGTTTGAGGGCATCCAGTGCTGGAGCCTGCGCAAGGAGAAGCTCACCCGCGCGGATGTGCGGGAGCGGGTTCACCGGGCGGTACGGATGCAGGCCCAGAACGGCGTGCAGTTCGTGCGTACCCACGTGGACGTGACCGACCCCAAGCTCACCGCCATGGAAGCGCTGCTGGAGCTTCGGGAAGAGCTGCGGGACACCATCGACATCCAGGTGGTGGCTTTCCCCCAGGAGGGCATCGACTCCTTCCCCAACGGCCGCCAGCTCATGGAGGACGCGGTGAAGATGGGGGCCGACGCGGTGGGGGCCATCCCCCATTTCGAATTCACCCGGGAGTATGCGGTGGATTCCCTCAACTTTGCCGTAAAACTGGCGGAAAAGTACGATAAGCTGGTGGACGTCCACTGCGACGAGATCGACGACGAGCAGAGCCGCGGTCTGGAGGTGCTGGCGGCCCGGGCCTACGAATCCGGCCTGAAGGACCGTGTGACCGCCAGCCATACCACGGCGATGCACTCCTATAACAACGCCTACGTCACCAAGCTGATGCGCCTGCTGAAGATGAGCGAGATCAACTTCGTCTCCAACCCCCTGGTAAACACCCATCTTCAGGGACGCATGGATACTTATCCCAAGCGCCGGGGCATCACCCGGGTCAAGGAACTGCTGGCGGCCGGGATCAACGTCTCCTTCGGCCACGACGATATCTTTGACCCCTGGTACCCCCTGGGCACCGGCAACATGCGGGATGTGGTCTTCATGGGCCTGCACGTGTGCCAGATGATGGGCTATCAGGAGATCATGGACTCCTACAAGCTCATCTCCACCAATGCCGCCAGGACGCTCCACCTGGGGGATTCCTATGGAATCCGGGAGGGCAATCCCGCAAGCTTCCTTCTGTTGGGCGCCGATAATTTCTACAACGCGCTGAATGAGAAGAGCGAGGTGCTCTACTCCTTCAAGGCGGGCCGCCTCATTGCCAAAGCGACCCCCGCCGCGCGGGAAGTACTGTTCTGAGCAACGCGACAGACCGCCCGCTGCAGCCAGGCTGCAGCGGGCGGTCTTGTCCTGTTGGCGGCGGTTCAGCGCAGCACCGCGCCCAGCTCGCGCTCCAGAAGCGTCAGCACGCTGCGCACGTCCTCATCCGCCTCTTCGGCGGTGAGGCTGCGCTCGTCCGAGCGCAGGGTCAGGTTGAAGGCCACGCTCTTTTTCCCGGCGGGAATGGGCGCGCCGGTGTAGATGTCGAAGAGCTCCACTTCCTTCAACAGGCCCCGGGCGCCCCGGTTGATGCACTCCTCCAGCTGCGCTACGGTAATCTCCTGAGCGCACACCACGGCGATGTCCCGGGTGACGGAGGGGAAGCGGGGCAGCGGTTCGTATCGGGCCTCGCCGGCGCGCTGGGCGAGCAGGTCCATAAAGTCCAGCTGGGCGGCGAACACGTCGCAGTCCATCCCGTAGTTTTGACAGGTGAGGGGGTGCAGCTGGCCCAGCACACCCAGGAAGACGCCGCCCGCGCGCACTTCGGCGCAGCGGCCGGGATGGAAGGCGGGGATATCGCTCCGGGCGGCAAAGCGCACGTTCTTCACATTCAGGGCGCACAGCGTCTGCTCCACCACGCCCTTGAGGGCGAAGAAGTCCATTCCCGCGCCATAGGCGCCCAGGGAGAGCATGGGACGCTCGTCGGCCAGATCCCGGCCCGCCACCGGCTTATAGACGGTAGCGATCTCATAGAGTTTGGCGGCCTTATTCCGGTAGCTGTAGTTGCGGGCCAGGGTCTCCAGCATGGAGGGCAGGGCGGTGGTGCGCATGACGGAGGTATCCTCCCCCAAGGGGTTGAGGATAGTCACGCAGTTGCGCTTGTCCGAGTCTGCCGGCAGGCGGATCTTATCGTAATAGGAGGGGGAGATGAAGGAATAGGTGATGATCTCGCTGTACCCCATGCCCCGCAGCAGGCTGCCAGTCCTCCGCTCGGCCTGCTGCTTGCCGGTAAAGCCGCCCTGGGTGGTCTCGCCCCGCATGAGGGTGACGGGGATCTTGTCGTACCCGTGGAGCCGGGCCACCTCCTCGGCGATATCGGAGTAGTGCTCCACATCGGAGCGCCAGGAGGGGACGATGATGGTGTCGCCGTCCAGCGTGAAGTCCAGGCGCCGGAGCATGGCGCGCATCGCATCCTCCGAAATGTCGGTGCCCAGAAGGGCGTTGATCTTCCCCGGTTCCAGCCGGACGGTGCGGGGAGCCTGGTCGGAGGCGATCACGTCGATGACGCCGTCGACCACTTCGCCGCAGCCCAGCAGCTCCACCAGTTCGCAGGCCCGCTGGACGCCCTTGTAGGTGTTCATGGGGTCCAGGCCCTTTTCGTACCGGGCGGAGGCGTCGGTGCGCATGCCCAGCGCGGTGGCGGTGCGGCGGATGGACACGCCGTTGAAGTTGGCCGACTCAAAGACCACCATGGCGGTGTCGCCCACGATCTCGGAGTTGGCGCCGCCCATGACGCCCGCTACGCCCACGGGCTTGTGCTCGTCGCAGATGCACAGCATGTTGGGCGTCAGCCTGCGGTCATTGCCGTCCAGCGTCTGGATGACCTCGCCTTCCCGGGCGGTACGCACCACGATCCTGCCGCCCTCCACACAGGAGAAGTCGAAGGCGTGCATGGGCTGGCCGTACTCCAGCATGACGTAGTTGGTGATGTCCACGATGTTGTTGATGGGGCGCACGCCGCTGGCACGCAGCCGCTCCCGCATCCACAGGGGAGAGGGGGCGATCGTTACGTTGCGCACCATGCGGGCCGTATAGCGGGGGCAGAGCTCCGGGTTCTCGATCTCTACATCCAGCAGCTCGGCCACGCTGGTGCCGTCCGTTCCCTTCACCTCGGGGGTGTGGAGCTTGAGGGGGCGGTCAAAGGTGGCGGCGGTCTCCCGGGCCAGACCGATGACGCTCAGGCAGTCGGGACGGTTGGGGGTGATCTCGAACGCTACGATGTGGTCGTCCAGTCCCAGCAGGGCGGGCACGTCGTCGCCGGGCCTGGGGTGTTTGGCCGCCAGGTCCGGATCGCTCGTAAGGATAAAAATGCCGTCCGCTACGCTGTAAGGCCAGTCATGGTCGGTCATGCCCAGCTCCTTGTAGGAGCAGAGCATGCCGTTGGACTCCACGCCGCGGAGCGTGCCGGCGGTGATGTGCACCCCGCCGGGCAGCCAGGAGTCGTGCAGGGCGACGGGGACCAGGTCGCCCACGTTCACGTTCTGCGCGCCGGTGACGATCTGGAGGGGGGCCCCCCGGCCCGCGTCCACCTGGCAGGTCCACATATGGTCGGAATCGGGGTGGCGCTCCATGGCGAGCACCCTGCCCACCACAACGTTGCGGATCTCCGTGCCTTCCACGGTGACCCCCTCCACCTTGGAGCCGGAGAGCGTCATGGCGTCGCAGTATTCTTTATCGTCGGCGGGGGAGTCTACGAACTCCGCCAGCCATTTTCTTGAAAGATCCATCTGTTATTTCGTCCTTTCCGCATTCCGGCGGGCGCGCGCGGCGCCTGCTGCGAAATGCGCTGTATGTGATTGCGCGTCCGGCTGTTTTGGCTCAGAACTGGCTGAGAAAGCGCATATCGTTTTCAAAAATAAGACGCAGGTCGGTGATGCCGAAGCGGCGCATGGCCATACGCTCCACGCCGATGCCGAACGCGAAGCCGGAATACACGTCGGTGTCGATGCCGACGCCCTGAAGCACTTTGGGGTGGACCATGCCGGCGCCCAGCAGTTCGATCCAGCCCTCGCCCTTGCACACCCGGCAGCCTGCGCCGCCGCAGGCGTGGCACTGCACGTCCACCTCGCAGGAGGGCTCGGTGAAGGGGAAATGGTGGGGGCGGAAACGGGTCTTGGTGCCCTTGCCGTACAGGGCCTCCACGAAGGCGTTCAAAGTGCCCTTCAGGTCGGCCATGGTGATGCCCTTGTCCACCACAAGCCCTTCGACCTGATGGAACATGGGGGAATGGGTGGCGTCTACCTCGTCCTTGCGGTACACCCGCCCGGGAGCGATGATGCGGATGGGGGGCGCCATCTTCTCCATGGTGCGCACCTGCATGGGAGAGGTCTGGGTGCGCAGCAGCAGGGAGGAGTCTTCCTTGATATAAAAGGTATCGCCCCATTCCCGCGCGGGATGGCCCTCCTCCGTGTTCAGTTTGGTGAAGTTATACTCGGCCAGCTCCACCTCAGGGCCCTCGGCGACTTGAAAGCCCATACCCACGAAGATATCCTTCAGCTCATCCAGGGCGATGGACATGGGGTGCTTGTGCCCCAGTTCCGGACGCTTGCCGGGGATGGTCACGTCCAGCGCTTCGGCTTCCAGCTTGGCGTTGAGCGCAGCCTCCGCGATGGCCTGCTGGCGGCGGGCCAGGGCATCCGTCAGGGCCTCGCGCACCTCGTTGGCCAGCTGGCCCATGATGGGGCGCTCCTCGGCGGAGAGCCTGCCCATCTGCTTCAAGACGGCGGTCAGCTCGCCCTTTTTCCCCAGGTACTTGACCCGCAGGGCCTCCAGGTCCTGGGCGGCCTTCGTCTGCTCCAGCGCGGAGAGGGCCTCCCGGCGTATGGTTTCCAGTGTTTCCTTCATATCTGCAACTCCTTTTGCCGTATTGACACAGCTTCCGTGGCGGGAGGGCGGGCTTCTGTGCAGCAAAAAAGCCTTTCCCCCCAACTGATTTGGGACGAAAGGCAAACCTTCCGCGGTACCACCCGCATTCCCGCGCCTTGGGGCGCGGGCACTCAAGACCCGATAACGGCGGGCGGGCCGTCCCTGTCTCCAGGGCCGCTCCGGGGCGAACCAAGCGACACGCTCCGGGGCGGCTCTCAGCCGGTGACCGCCCCTCTCTGGCAAGCGCAAACTCGCTATTTTCCCCTTCTTCACATGTGACCTTATATATATCACAAAAAAAAGAAAATGGCAAGATGAAATTGACGCGGGCCGGCCGCCGGCCTATAATGGACGGTACGGCAAAGCGGAACGGGAGAAGCGCGCGCAGAGGAAAAGACGGCTTGCGCCGGGGCGCCGTTCCCCTTTTGCGCGTGGCCGGAGGCGACCCGCAGCCTGCAGGGACATGCCGTGGAACAACGAGAAAAGCGAGCTGATGATGTGAAGCGGGACCGGAGAGAACTGCTGCTCTATGAGCCGAATCTGTATCGAGCGTTTTTGATCCTGGCGCTGCCGGTATTTGGGGCTAATTTTATGAAGGCCTTCAACGAGCTGGTAGACACTTTTTTTATCGGGCAGATCGCAAATTCGGTGGCGGCCCAGGCGGGGGTGTCCATCTCATGGCCGCTGCTGAATATCTTCGCCTCGTTCCAGGTGGGCTTCGGCGTAGCGGGAGTGGCCGTGATCAGCCAGCTGCTGGGCGCGGAAAAGCGGGAGCAGGCCCGGGAGAACGCCGGGGTGCTGCTGGTGGTGGCGGTGCTGTTCGGCGCGGCGCTCAATGTCCTGCTGTATTGGGCGGCCCCGGCGGTGATGGGCCTGATGGGGGCGCAGGGGGACGTGCTGTCCTGTGCGGTGGCTTATCTGCGGGTACGCTCCTTTGAACTGGTGTTTACCTTCCTTTTTTATGCCTTTCAGGCCGTCCGCCAGGCCCAGGGGGACACCGTGACCCCGGTGCTGCTGTCGGTGTCCGCCGTGGCGCTCAATATCCTGCTTACCGGCGTGTTCGTACAGGGATTGGGGCTGGGGGTATTCGGCGCGGGCCTGGCCACGGTGCTGGGCAATGCGGCAGCAGCTCCGGTGTGCCTGATCCTGCTGTTTCGGCCCGGGCAGTCCCTGTTCCTCACCAGGGCGCAGCTGCGCGTGCGTCCCGCAGTGCTGGCCCGGCTGTGCCGGGTGGCCGCGCCCGCGGCCGCCAGCCAGGCGCTCAGCTCTCTGGGGTTTTTGGTGCTGCAGACCGTCATCCTCAGCTACGGGGATCATGTGGCCGCAGCGTTCAGCATCGGGAACAAAATTTCCAATATCCTGCTGATGCCCGTGCTGGCGCTTGGCTCGGTGCTGGCGGCCTACGTGGGGCAGAACATCGGCGCGGGCCAGGGCGGGCGGGCCCGGCGGGCCTATGTGGTCAGCCGGAACCTGGGCCTTCTCATCGCCGTTGCGGGCAGCCTGCTGCTGATGCCCTTCCGGGCCGGCATGGTACAGCTGCTGAGCAACGACGCCGCCACGCAGGCCGCCGCGCTGGAGTATATGTTCTGGGTGCTGCTCACCCAGCCGCTGATGGCGCTGTTTCAGAACTATCTGGGGGTATTCAACGGCTCGGGGAACACCCACTGTGCTTTTATCCTTTCGACCTGCCGCCTCTGGGCCATCCGGCTGCCCTTGATCATGCTGTTCCGGCACGCTACCTCCATTGGAGCGGCAGGCGTTTGGTATGCCATGAATATCAGTAATTTCCTGATCCTGATCGTAGGAGCCCTGCTGTTCCGGCGGGTGGATTTTACGCCCTGCCGGGCGGCGGCGGAGAAAGAGCCGGACAAAACGTGAGGCCCGCCCCAAAGGGGCGGGGCCTTTGGAACAAGCGGAAGGAGTAGAAACGCATATGAGGATCGCATCGGCGCAGCAGATGCGCCAGCTGGACCAGACGGCCATCCGGGAGCGGGGCATTCCCTCTGACCAGCTGATGGAGCGGGCGGCCGCCGCGCTGGCGGAGACGGCCATGGACTTGGCCGGAACGGCGGGCAGCGGCCCCTTCCGGGCGGTGTGCTTCTGCGGCGGCGGCAACAATGGAGGGGACGGCGTGGCCTGCGCCCGCCTGCTGCTGGAGGCGGGATATGAGGTGCGCTGTATCCTGGTGGGCTCCCGGGAGAAGCTTACGGCGGATACCCGGACGATGGAGGCGCGTTTGGCGGCGGCCGGCGGTCGTTTGGAGTGCTTTGCTCCGGACGACGCGGAGTTTGCCGCCTGGTGCCTGGAGGCCCGCGTGATGGTGGACGCCCTCTTCGGCATCGGGCTGAACACGCCGCTGCGGGGCGATGCGCTGACCGCCGTGCATATGATGAACACCAGTGCGATCCCGGTGGTCTCCGCCGATCTGCCCAGCGGAGTGGAGGCGGATACGGGCCGGGTGCTGGGCGCGGCGGTGCAGGCGGCGGCCACCGTCACCTTCACGCTGCCCAAGGCGGGGCACTTTGTGGGCAAGGGCGGGGTGTGTACCGGCAAACTGGTGGTGGCGGACATCGGCATACCGCGGGAGCTGGTGGATGCGCTGGAATGTCCCATCCGGACGGTGGAGGCCGCCGATGTGATCCTGCCCCGCCGGGCCAGGGACGCCCACAAGGGGGATTTCGGCAAGGTCTATCTGCTGGGCGGCAGCGTGGGCTATACGGGCGCGCCGGTTTTGGCGGCCCAGGCCGCCGTGCGCACCGGCGCCGGGCTGGTCACCGTGGGGGTGCCCGCCCCGGTGTGGCCCATTGCCGCCGCCAAGCTGGACGAGGCGATGCCTCACCCGCTTCCCGCGGACAAGGAGGGGCGGCTCTCCCTGGAAGCGGGCGCTCTGGCGCTGGAAAAGCTCTGCAGCTGCGGCGTATGCCTCATCGGGCCGGGGCTTGGGCGGGGAAACGGTACGTATGCCGTGGTGCGCCAGCTGCTGCGGGAAGCCCGTCTGCCCGTCGTATTGGACGCCGACGGCATAAACGCGCTGGAGGGGCATATAGATGTGTTGGATGCCCGGCAGGGGCTGTTTACCGTCCTGACCCCCCACGACGGGGAGTTCGCCCGGCTGGGCGGAGATCTGAGCGGCGGCGACCGGCTGGGAGCGGCCCTGGACTTCGCCCGCAGGCACGGCTGCTGTCTGGTGCTGAAGGGGCACTGTACCATCACCGCCTTCCCCGACGGGAGCGCCTTCCTCAATACCACCGGAAATCCCGGTATGGCAAAAGGTGGAAGCGGAGACGTGCTGGGCGGGATGATTCTCGCTCTTCTGGGCCAGGGCCTGAGCGCCCGGCAGGCGGTGCCCATGGCGGTGTGGCTCCACGGCGCCGCGGGAGACCGCTGCGCGGAAGCGGCGGGGGAGTACGGTATGACGCCCGGCGACCTGATCCGTGCACTGCCCGGCGTATTGAACGAACATGTAAATTAGGAGGGACTCAAGTGCGCCGTCGCTGGATGTGCGTACCAATGATGCTCCTGGCGCTTGTACTGTCCGCCTGCGGCGGGACGGGGGCGGGCAGCCGGGCCGAACAGCTTGCGCTGGACATGCGGGGGGCGTACCTGGCCATGACGGCCTGCACCGCCTCTATGGAGGTCACGGCCGACTATGGAAGCCGCGTATACGATTACGGGATCGACGTGTCCTGGGAAAAGGAGGGGGACACGGTCCTGACGGTGACCGCGCCGGAGAACATTGCCGGCGTCACCGCCCGGCTGCGCCGGGACGCCGCGGCGCTGGAGTACGACGGCATCCGGGTGGAGACCGGAGCGCTGAACCAGCAGGGCATGAGCCCCGTGGACGCAGTGCCGGTGCTGTTGGACTGTGCCCGGGAAGGATTCATTGCCGAATGCGGCCTGGAGACGGAAGACGAGACGCAGCTGCTGCACATCATCTGCCGGGACCCGGAAGGGACGGCCGGGACGGGGCAGGAGTGCTCCCTGTGGTTTGAGGCGGACACCTTCGCCCTGCTGCGGGGGGAGATCGCGCAGGACGGCTTCACCGTGATCCGCTGTACGTTTACGAAATTTGAGCGTACCGGCGCTGGATAAGCCGTTTCGGCAGACAATACCAAACGCCCGCGCCGGTACCGGCGCGGGCTTTTGGCATATGTAGAAGGTAAAGTGGAGAGCAGGTTTGGGAGGGCCGGGCAGCCCATGGCGGGGCGGGCCGCCCGGCGACATTTAGTTAGCCGTAACTAACTTCTTGGGATGGATGAAGTGTACCATAACACGTGCGGTCTGTCAAGCAAAAACGGGAAAAATTTTTAGGGAAATAAAGATTGACAGTGCCGCGAAACTATGATACCATAAAAAAGGTTAGTATATACTAACTCTTGCGTTGGAAGCACCCATGTCGGGGTGCGTTTTTAAAAACCGGAAGTTAGCTGGTACTAATATATGGGGGTGAGCGTTTGGAACGGGAGGCCTTTGAACGGGCATTGGCCTATCATTGTGCCCCGGCGCTGGTCGGGCTGCGCTGCGCCTGCGTGATCTCCCTGTCGTCGGCGGACTATCCTGCGCTGCCCCGTGTGGCCGGCCGGTATACGCGTCTGCTGGAACGGCGGGGCGTGCGTATCGAGGTGCTCTGCCGCTGTGAAAGCCGCTGGCTGCTGCTGGTATACCGGCCGGAGCTGCTGGAGGCGCATTTGCAGGGGCGGGAGGCGGTTTCCCTGCTGCAACGGCGGGGCTATCCAACGGGGGCGGGCCTTGCCGCCCTGCTGCGGCACCTGCGGCGGCGTTTGCTCTGGCGGGAGGGCTTCCCCCACGAGATCGGCCTATTCCTGGGCTATCCGCCGGAGGATGTGCAGGGCTTTTTGGCAGATCCGGGGGGCGGCCGGTGTAAGCTGTGCGGGCACTGGAAGGTCTACCATGACGTGGAGGGCGCCCGGCGGCAGTTCGCCCGGTTCGACCGCAGCCGGGAGGCGCTGTGCAGCCGCCTGCGGGCGGGGATGACGCTTTCGCAGCTATTCGGCGTCCGGGAGACGCCGGCGGCGTGAAACTAAACAGACGATCCATGGAGGTACGGATGATGAGCAAGACAGCAGTGATTTACTGGTCCGGGACGGGCAATACCGAGGCCATGGCCAAGGCGGTGGCGGAGGGGGCGGGCGCGCGCCTGTTCACCGTGTCCGAGATCAGCGCCGGCGAGGCCGCCGGCTACGACCGCCTGGCGTTGGGCTGCCCCGCCATGGGGGCGGAGGTGCTGGAGGAGGGCGAGTTCGAGCCTTTCTTCACCGCGCTGGAGGGAAGGCTCTCCGGGAAGAAGCTCGCCCTGTTCGGCTCTTACGGCTGGGGCGACGGGCAATGGATGCGGGACTGGTACGAACGGGCGGAAGGCGCCGGCGCCGATCTGTGCGGCGACGAAGGGCTGATCCTCAACGAAACGCCGGACGCGGCTGGCCTGGAGGCCTGTAAGGCCCTGGGCGCGGAGCTTGCAGCGGGCTGAACGGTTAAACCGAAAACGAAAGAGCGCGGGGACGGCGTTTGCCGTCTCCGCGCTCTTGCTTTGGTAGTACCGCAGGCAACCCCCGGCTAAGCCGGGGGTAAAAAAGTAGCTTATAGCGAGGAGAAAAGTAGAAAAGAAAAAGGCTCCCTGTTAAAGTAAAAGTGGTTTGCCGACCACACAACTACG
>NZ_JANGBE010000042.1:0-29874 GCF_024462255.1 Flavonifractor sp. DFI.6.63
GCGCCGCTTTTGCGGCGCGCCACTGAGGCTTATGACGGGTGGTAAAAGAAGATGCTGCCCTTGTCCGCTTTGGCGCGATAGAGGGCCGAATCGGCCTGCTGGAGCAGCTGATTCCCGTTGATCCCCGGGGTGCGGAACGCGACCCCGATGCTCAGCGTGACGCGGTGATAGGTGCGGTTGGAGGGAGAACGGACAAAGGCGCGCTGAATGCTGCGGCAGGCGGCGAGCACGTCCTCCTGCGAATGGTTGCAGAAAAGGATGCAGAATTCGTCTCCGCCGAACCGGAAGGGGATCCCCTCCCCGCAGTCGTTCAGCACCTTGCCCAGCTCCTGGATGTATTTGTCTCCCCGCAGGTGGCCGTAGGTGTCGTTGATGGACTTGAATTCGTCCAGGTCCAGAATGGCCAGAGCGTATGACCCAGTGGGATTGGCGTCCAGCTCGGCGATCGCCTGTTCCAGTCCCTGGCGGTTCCAGGTCCCGGAGAGGGGATCGGTGATGGCCTGTTCCCGCAGATGCTGCCGTTCCAGCTCCCGGCGGATACTGACGTTGTTTTTCTCCTGTTCCACGCGGATCAGAACGTCGCACAGGGTATAGATGGCAAACAGCACGACCACCGACAGGACCAGATCGGCCAGCTGTTCCCGGTCGGAAAAGTCCTTGACCACATCCAGGTCCCACTGGAGCAGCAGATCGGAGAGCACCTTGCCCGCGATACTGGACAGGGCGGTCACCGTGGTGAGGAGCCGGTCGCTGTACACCGTGGTCAGTACGATGGGCATTGCGACGGCAAGCACCAGAGAGGAAAAGACGCTGTGTACCGAATATAGGATCAGGCCGATGCCTGCAAGCGACAGGGAAACGGCGTAGGCCTTCCCCCGGAGCGGGATGCGCCGGCTGCGCTGGACCAGGTGGCAGAACAGGGATAAGCCCAGATTCAAGCTGGTAGGGATCAGAAAATATTTTATAAAATAGATGTTCCGCGAGGAGGAAACGATGTCCATATACCGCAGGGCAAAATAGAGCGCGATCTCCAGCGCGCCCACAAAGAGCGCGATCGAAAGCGTGAGGTGCACATGCAGGCGGAGCCATTTTTCGTTGATCCGCTGATACTCGCGGTGGATCAGATTGATCTCGGAAGGTTCGTTTCGTGTGAGCATAGCGTCCTCCAATCGAGGGCTTGATGGAGTGATTATACCATTGCGCCGGTTGGATGTCACGCAGAATCGAACGGAAAACAGAATCCCAAAGGCGAAGCCGGGGGGACGTGCCGCCGGCACACATCGGCGGTACGTCCCCCGGGGGGCCGAGACAGGCGGTGATCCGCCCGTTGGAAGGACGGCGCCCGGTACGCGCTCCCGCCGCCGTACCGGTACCGCGCTACCGTTTTGTACTGGCGCGCTTGATGACCTTCAGGCGGACGAACTCCTCCCGCTCTTTTTCCTCCAGTGCGTCGGTGATGAAGCGGATGGTCTCGTCAAAGCCTGGGATGACGATGTTCTGCAAGGCGTTGGCCCGCTTCTGAGTCTTTTTGATGGCCTGGGCCAGGCGGTAGATGGAGGTCTCCACCTCCGCCAGACGGCGGGTAAGCTCCTTGACCCGGTAGAACTTCAGATAGCAGTCGTCCAGGGCGGAGGAAGTGCGCACAAAGCCGTATTCCGGCCGGGGCGGCGGGGACTGGCCGGGGATGCGGGGCAGCTCCACCCCCATCACCGAGCGGTAGCGGATGTCCAGACTGTCGTCCACCTCCACCGCCTCCGCGATGCGGTCGCAGATGCCCAGATGGATATTGGCGGTCTGGAGCGATTCATAGGCCTGGGTAAAGACCGTGTCGATCTGGCCCTGGAGCTGCTTGGCGGTGTCCATCAGCCCCATCAGCTCCCGTATGAGGATATTGCGCTTGCGGTCCATCAGCTCGTAGCCGGTGGCGGCCAGAGCGCGGGAACGCTTGGCGGCCATCAGGTTGCCCTTGGTGGGCAGTACGGCGGCCATACGGCATCAGCTCCTTTCGCGGGGATCGGTTCAGCCCTGCTCCCGGGGCAGCAGGGACTGGCAGGCGCCCTCCACATAGTGGGCGCGGATGGTCTCATCGTCGATCCGGTCCAGTTCGGTCCGGGGCAGCAGGGTCAAAAGCTTCCAGCCCAGGTCCAGCGTCTCGTCCATCGTCCGGTTCTCGTTCTCGTCCTGACGGACAAAGTGCTCCTCAAACGCCCGGCCGAAGGCCAGGTACTGCTTGTCGGTGTCGGAGAGTTCGTCCTCGCCGATGACGCTGGCCAGGCTTCGGGCGTCCTGCACCTTGGAGTAGGAGGCGAAGAGCTGGTTGGACAGGGCGGGATGGTCGTCCCGGGTGAAGCCTTTGCCGATGCCGTCCTTCATCAGGCGGGACAGGGAGGGCAGAATGGCGATGGGCGGGTAGATCCCCTTCTGATCCATATCCCGGTCCAGTACGATCTGCCCTTCGGTAATATAGCCGGTCAGGTCGGGAATGGGGTGGGTGATATCGTCGTTGGGCATCGTGAGTACCGGCACCTGCGTCACCGAGCCCGCCCTTCCCCGGATCATGCCCGCCCGCTCATACAAAGAGGCCAGGTCGGAATACAGGTAGGCCGGGAAGCCCTTGCGGGAGGGGATCTCGCCCTTGGAGGAGGAGAATTCCCGCACGGCCTCGCAGTAGGAGGTCATGTCGGTCAGGATGACCAGCACGTGATAGCCGTGCTCAAAGGCCAGATATTCCGCCGCCGTCAGGGCGCAGCGGGGGGTCAGGATGCGCTCGATGATGGGGTCGCAGGCCAGGTTGCGGAACATGACCACCCGCTGAAGGGCGCCCGCCTCTTCGAAGCTGCGGCGGAAGAACTCGGCCGTATCGTTTTTGACCCCCATGGCCGCAAAGACGATGGCGAACTCCCCGTCGTCCCCGGCCACCTTGGCCTGACGGACGATCTGAGCGGCCAGCTCGTTGTGCTTCATGCCGGAGCCGCTGAAGATCGGCAGTTTTTGCCCCCGGATGAGGGTGGAGCAGCCGTCGATGGCGGAGATGCCGGTGTAGATACAGCTGCGGGGGTATTGACGGGAGACGGGGTTGATGGCCGAGCCGTTGATGTTGCGCCGCTGCTCGGGGTAGATCTCTCCCAGGCCGTCGATGGGCCGGCCGGCCCCGTCAAAAATGCGTCCCAGCATCTCTTTCGACAGGGCGAGGTCCATGGCCCTGCCGGTGAAGTGGGTGCGGGCGTTTTCCAGGGAAATGCCCCGGGTGCCTTCAAAGACCTGCAGAACGGCCTTGTCCCCGTCGAGGAGGATGACCCGCCCGTAGCGGCGCTCCCCGTTTTCCAGGGTGATCTCCGCCATTTCGTCGTAGGCCGCGCCCGTTACGCCCTCCAGAGCGATCAGGGAACCGGACAGCTCGGAAAGGCCGATGTATTCCAATCTCATAATGAATCAACTCCTGATATGCGGGGCGGCGGACGGCCGCCTCCTGCAAGGGCGGGAGGACGCCGGTCCTGCCGCTGGCCGCGGCGGCAGAGGTTCCGGCGGACCCGGGTCCTTACTGGTTTGCCTGGTTCACCTTGGCCAGCGCGGCGTCGACCGCCTGCTCGTAGGGGGCAAATTTGCCCGGATCGTCGTTGGGCACCTCATACTTCATTTTGGTCAGCGACTCAAATATGCCGGTAGCCTTGAGCTGGGACAACGGGATCGAGCGGGCGATGAGTCCCTTCGCTCCGTCGTAGAGCTTCAGGATCAGCTCCATCATCTTCAGCTGCTTTTCCAGAGGCACATAGGTGTCGATCTCATGGTAGGCGTTTTGCTGAAGAAAGCCCACGCGGATGAGCCGGGCGGTCTCAATGACCAGCTTCTGGTCCTCCGGCAGGATATCCGCGCCGATGAGCTTGACGATCTCCATCAGCTTGGCCTCCTCCTGCAGGAGCGAGGCGATGCGCTGGCGGCAGGGGACGAAGCGCTTGCCCACGTGCTGATCGTACCAGGGCTTGAGCTCGGCCGCGTATTCCGAGTAGGAGGTCAGCCAGTTGATGGAGGGGAAGTGGCGGGCGTAGGCCAGGGAACGGTCCAGGCCCCAGAAGGTGCGCACATAGCGCTTGGTGTTTTGGGTGACCGGCTCGGAAAAGTCGCCGCCCTGGGGCGAGACGGCGCCGATGACGGTGACGGAGCCTTCCCTGCCCTCCAGTGTTTTGACGTACCCGGCCCGCTCGTAGAATTCCGCCAGACGGGAGGCCAGATAGGCGGGGAAACCCTCCTCGGCGGGCATTTCCTCCAGCCGGCCGGAGATTTCCCGCAGCGCCTCCGCCCAGCGGGAGGTGGAGTCGGCCATCAGCGCCACATGGTAGCCCATATCGCGGTAATACTCCGCAATGGTCATGCCGGTATAGACTGAGGCCTCCCGGGCGGCCACGGGCATGTTGGAGGTGTTGGCGATGAGGATGGTGCGCATCATCAGGGGCTGATGGGTCTTGGGGTCCAACAGCTCGGAGAACTCCTCCAGCGCCTGGGTCATCTCGTTGCCCCGCTCCCCGCAGCCGAGATAAACGATGATGTCCGCGTCCGACCACTTGGCCAGCTGGTGCTGCGTCATCGTTTTGCCTGCGCCGAAGGGGCCGGGAATGGCGGCAGCGCCCCCCTTGGCGATGGGGAACAGCGTGTCGATGATGCGCTGTCCGGTGATGAGCGGGCGGTCGATGGGCAGCCGCTCGGCCATGGGCCGGGGAGTGCGGATGGCCCAGCGCTGGGCCAGCTTGAGCGCATGGACCTGCCCATGGGCGTCGGTGACCTGCACCAGCGCCTCGTCCACCAGGTACCGCCCGTCGGGGACGGCCTGCGTGACCGTGCCGGCGAGCCCGTCGGGGATCAGGCAGCGGTGGGTGATCACGCCCGTTTCCGGACAGGAGGCATACAGCATGCCGGGGCGGACCGTATCCCCGGCCTTCACGTGCAGCGTCACGTCCCATTCCTGCTCCAGGTCCAGCGCGGGAATGTTCACGCCCCGGCCCAGGAAAGGCCCGGTCTTTTCCTCGATGACCTTCAGGGGGCGGGCGATGCCGTCGAAGATATGGCCCAGCAGGCCGGGACCCAGCAGGATGGACATGGGAGCGCCCTGGCCCGTCACGCGCTGGCCGGGGCGCAGCCCGCCGGTGTCCTCGTAGACCTGCACGGTGGCAGCGCCGCCGTGCACGCCCACCACCTCGCCGATGAGGGCTTCGTCTCCCACGTTGACCATATCCATCATGGCAAGGCCGCGGCCGCCGGTGACGGTGACGACCGGGCCGTTGATCCCGTGGATCACATAGGGGGTATTCATTGCGCGTTCCCTCCTTCCGGGGAATCGTCGTCGGACAGGGAGATGCCGAACAGCTCGGCAAAATGGCCGGAGAGCTCGCCGGCGGCGCTGTCGAAGGAAGAATCCACCCGCAGGCCCAGCTGCTCCGACTCGGCCACCAGTCCGCCCAGCTGAAAGCCGCCCTCCCGGAAGGTCAGGCGGCGCGCTCCCCCGCAGGAGGCCTGCAGCGCCTGCGCCAGGGGCAGGTCCTCCGCGCGCAGAAAGACCTGTACCTCCGTGCTGCCGGACAGGGTGGCCAGGGCCTCGTCCAGCAGGGCCCGCAGGCGGGACAGATAGGCGGGCGTTTTCGTAAAGGCCCCGATTTTCTCCCGCACCAGCGCGAACGTCTCCTGGGCCATCTGTTCCCGGCGCAGATAGAGCTTGCGCTTGTTGTCCAACATGTGCTTGGAGACGCCGCGTCCGGACTCGGATTTGATGCGGGCGACCTCCCGGTGGATGTACTGATAGGCCTCCCGGAGGACCTGATCCTCCGCGGCGGAGTAGGCCTCGTCCCGGCGGCGGCGCACGTCGTCCAGGGTGCGCTCGGTCTCCTGGGTCGCCTGCGCCAGGATGGCGGCGGTGAAGCGGTCCAGCTTCTTTTTCATATCGGGCATATGGAAACCTCCTTAGAAGCGCATCAGAGCTTGACGCCGATGGCCTCGCGGATATAGCGGGTGATGGAATCGGGGGAGCGCCCGGCGCTGTGGCGGTCGGGGATCTCCACCACCAGGGGGCGCTGGGCGCTCTGCTTCATGGGGATGATGAGGTCCCCGCACAGCGCGGCCAGCTTCTCGGTGATGAGCAGCACGGCGATCTCCGGGTCGGCGGCGGCGGCCTCCACGGCGGAGCGCACCTGGGACTCCTCCCGGACCACTACGCCCTCGATCCCGGCCAGGCGCAGGCCCACCTGGGTATCGGTGCTGTCGGTGATGACAAAGTATTTCATAAAACAGCCTCACAGCCGTTCCGCCGGGCCCAGTGCATGGGGCCCGGGGAAACGTGTTTGCGGAAATCCGCCGTTATACGAACAGGAGCAGCAGCGCCACGATCAGGCCGTACAGGGCCACGCCTTCGGCAAGCCCCACGAAGATGAGGGCCTTGCCGAAGGCCTTGTCATTTTCCGAGATGGCGCCCAGGGCGGCGGAGGCGGAGGAGGCCACGGCGATGCCGCCGCCGATGCCGCTCAGGCCCACGGCCAGGGCGGCGCCCACGTACTTGAGGCCTTCGGCCAGACCGGCGCCGGCGCCGGCCGCCGCCGCGGCTGCCGTAACGTCGGCTGCGGAGGCGGTGCCGCCGATGCCGGCCGCGCTGGCCAGGATCAGGCAGGCGAAGAAGCTGGCGATGTTGGCGCCCAGGGCCCGCTTGGCCTTTTGACCGGTATAGCGGCGGATGCCGATCAGAAACAGGGGGGAGAAAACCGCGCCGGCGGCAAAGAGCAGAACCACGTATTTGACCATTTCAGATTCCTCCAATCAATTGACACGGCTGGAATAGTTGATTTGCTTCGGCGCAAAGGCCACGCCGCCGTCGTCGTAAAAGCGGCCGAACAGCTCGTAGAATTCCAGACGCAGCACCTGGATGCCCACCAGCAGGCCCTCAAAGCCCATCACGAAGAGATTGCCCAGGATCAGCACCGCGATGCCCGCCGGTCCGCCCACGCCGCCGGAGAGTTCGGCCAGCATGTGCACCACCAGCATCAGTCCCACATGGGTGATGGCGTAAGCGCCCACCCGCATGAAGGACAGCGTGTTGGTCAGGTAGCTGAGCAGGGTTTCGAACAGCTCGAAGAACCCGGTGCCCAGCACCTCGCCCACGCTGAATTTGTACCAGTCCGCTTCGCGGGCGAGCAGCTTGGACAGAGGCTGGCGCAGGAGCATGAGCGCCAGCGGCAGCACCAGCACCCCAAGCACATAGGCGGGGGTAACCAGATCCACGCCCAGCAGAGCGGACGCGCCGGCGATGAGAACGCCGGCGTAGAAGACGATGCCCGCCGCCCCATTGGGACCAAACAGGATCTTTTCATAATTTTTCTGGCGCACGCCGTTGCAGATGTTGATGACCATCACCAGCAGCAGCATAAACACGCCCAGCAGGATGGAGGCGACCAGCAGCAGCAGCACGTTGCTCACCACGCCCAGGCCGGAGAGCGTGCTCTCCTCCATGATCTTGAAGCCGGGCAGGAGATCCTCAAAACCGAAGACGCTGCCGTATACGCAGCCGAACACCGCGCCGGACAGGCCGCAGCAGGCGATGATGTTGCCCAGCCACAATTTCTTCCACCGGGCCAGCACCAGCCCGATGAGGGCCAGGCAGAGCCCCTGGCCCAGGTCTCCGAACATGATGCCGAAGAACAGGCAGTAGGTGAGGGCCATGAAGAGAGAGGGATCGGCTTCGTTGTAGGCGGGCAGTCCGTACATCTCCAAAAAGGGCTGGAACACCCGGCCCAGAAAGCTGTTTTTCAGCTTGGTGGGGGGCTTCAGGTACTCCACGTCTCCCGCGTCGTCCACCACGCAGGACAGGTTGGGAAACCGGCTCATCTTCTCCTGAAAGGCGTTCACCGCCTCCGCGGGCACCCAGCCGGACAGGTAGAAGCTGTCCCGGCTGCGGCAGGCATACCGCCGCAGGTCGTAACACTCGTTCTGATAGCGCAGATAGGAGTAGCCGGAGAGCAGGCGCTTTCGTTCCTCCGCCCGCCGGGTGGCCAGGGCCCGCCCGGCCTGGTCGGCTGCCAGCGCGTCCTGCTCCGCCTGACGGCCCAGGGCCGCGATGGCGGCCTCGGCGGTGCCGTGGGGCTGAACGTCGATATGGATGCGGGTGAAGTGAAGGGAGTTGAAGAGCGTGTCCACCCTCCGGTGGGCCTCCTGGGTGGTAAAGTATACTCCGTAGACCCGGTGGGAGCCCAGGGTGGTGGGAAAGAAAAAAATGTCCTCTTCGTCGTTCAGGGTCACCTGAAAGCTGTCAAAGGTCTCCCGGGGCATCCAGCCGTAGCGGAAGCGGACATAGTCCAGACCCCACAGCTCATCCAGATCGGTGCCCAGGCCCCGCAGGTTCTCCAGCTGCTCCGCTGCGGTGCGGGACTCCTCCGCCTGCTGCTGAAGCGTCTGCTGCCGCCGCTTCAGCGAGAGCATCTCCTGCTCCAGCTGGTCGAAGTAGGCCGAAAGGCCGTCGGAATCCAGGGACGGATCGAAGGGGGCGTAATCCAGGGGCACGCCCGCCTCGTCGGCCACCTCCTCCGCCCGGCGCAGCAGAGCGGCGTAGGGATTGCTGTAGTCCAGCGCCATCAGGCCTTTTACCCCGTGCATCATCTGAAGGGTGCTCTCAGGGTGAAATTGCTGATCGATGACGCAGGTGCGCACCACTTCGTCGAACCGCTCCAGCGGCCCGGCCATGGTGAGCAGCTTCATAGGTACGACGGACATGGCGTCATCTCCTTCCGTGATCGCCTCCGGCGGGCGTCATTGCCCCACCAGTCGGGCGAGATTTTCGTTGTAAGGCACGCCGTATTTCACCGATTCGATCACATTCACCACCACCTGCAGTTCCAGTTCCTTCAGATCCAGATAAGCGATGGCGGTGTAAATCGAAGGGGGCCCGGTAAGCAGGCAGCGCCGGTTGAAGGCGTAAAAGGCCCGGCGGTAATATTCCTCCACCTCCGCCGCCTCCACGCGCTCAAAGCTGGCGGCATAGGGAGTCTGACGGATCAGGGCGAAGACCGCCGCGGCATCGGGTGCGGCGCACAGGGCGTGGATCATGGCAGGCTTCAGCCGGTACTGGAACGGATAGAGCATGGTCAGACACGTGTCTGCGGCGGTACCGGGGAAATAGGTCTTCAGCCGCAGCACATGCATCAGGTTCAAAAGGTCGATCTGCTCCCCGAAGGAGCGCAGCAGAACCTGCCGGGTATCGCCGCCGTACTGCTTGCGGACGATGCGCAGCATGTGGGCAAAATAGGCCGAGCGCAGCAGAGACTCGCACACCGTGTAGTCCGGCAGGGGAGCGCCCGGCGCGGGACGCAGGTGGAGCAGCGTGGGCGCGTAGATGCTCCCGCGGGCGGCGTCCAGGATGGCGTCGTAGCTGCGGGCGGCCTCCAGCGCGCGGTAGTCCACCTTCCCCCGGAGCACGATGGGGGAGGGGGGCGGCATGCCCTTGGCGTATTTGCCGGTGCGCAGCCGCCGGAGGGCGTTGAGCAGCGCCTGGTATTCCGCGATGCGGACGCGGAAGTCCATCAGAGCGCGGTCCTGCCGGGGCACGAAGTGGCTCAGGCTCAGGTATTCCAGCCGCAGCTCGTTCCAGAGGGCGGCCTCCACCTCCACCCGGCCCACATAGTCCCACCCGGCGGTGGAGAGCACGCCGGAGGCCCGGCTCCAGCTGGGGTGGGCGCGCAGGTACTCCAGCACCTCCGCCTCGCTTTTGAAAGCGGCCATGTGCTGAAAGTCCTCCAGACGCAGCCGCTTGCCGTACAGCGCCTTTACTTTGGCCGCCAGGGCGCCGTATTGGGCTTGTCCCCCGGTCACGGCTCTGTGCCCACGATCATGGAGAACAGGGTGTCCACCCAGCGCTCCTTATTTTTTTCGTAGGAGGACTCCACGGCGCTGAGGGCCTCTTCCAGCTTTTGATCCCACCGCTGGATCGACTCGGCCGCCGCAGCCTGCTCCTCCTGTTCCACCAGGCTCAGGCGGTGGCGGGCCCGCTCCAGATAGGATTCCCGCATGCGGGCAAGATCTCCGTCCAGGTCCTCCTGGAGGTGGGACTCCTTCTCCTTGGCCTGCTGCACCAGTGCCCTGGCGTTGTGCTCCGCCGCTACGATCCGGCTGATCATATCCGCGTATTCCATACCGAACACCTCCGAAGCATGCGAAAGTTTGGAACCGTCCCAAACGCCGGAAGAACGCGCGGTACGGTTCCGGGAGACATTATCATATCACTCCTGTTTTCGGTTTTCTACGGGAAATATAGACTAAGATTCCCAAAGATACGGCTTGTTCTTTCAGCGGAGTTTGTGCAGGAAGGATGAGTTTGAATTGCTCTATTGTAATCGGCTGCGCAGTCGTATATAATAAAATCTAATTAGGCTCATTATAGAGGTACGATCATGATGGAAACGAATCAGCAGGAGGGATGGCAATGAAAAAGTTGCTCCAGCTTTTGGAAGACGATTGCACGCTGACCACCGGACAGCTTGCATCCATGGCCGGCATGACGGAAGAAGAAGTCAAGGCGGCGATCCGGAAGTATGAAGAAGAGAAGGTCATTTTGGGCTATAAGGCCATCGTGGACTGGGACCGGACCGACCGGGAGTCGGTCACCGCACTCATCGAGGTGAAGGTGACCCCACAGCGGGGCGAGGGCTTTGACCGGGTGGCCGAGCGCATCTACCAGTACGACGAGGTGGAGAGCGTCTACCTCATGAGCGGCGCCTACGACCTGACCGTCATCATTTCCGGCCGTACCCTGAAGGAGGTCGCCCAGTTCGTGGGGGAGCGCCTGTCCACCCTGGAGGATGTGACCGGGACCGCCACCCACTTCATTCTTCACAAATACAAAGAAAAGCACCTGATTTTTGAGAAGCAGGAGCAGCAGGCGAAGGAGTGGATCTTCTCATGAACTACGATACGCTTCTGTCCGAACGCATCAAGGACGTAAAGCCCTCCGGCATCCGCCGGTTTTTCGATATTCTGGAGGAGATGAAAGACGCCATCTCTCTGGGCATCGGGGAGCCGGATTTTGTTACCCCCTGGCACATCCGGGACGCCGGGATCTACTCCCTGGAAAAGGGCTTCACCAAGTACACCGGAAACGCCGGTATGGCCGAGCTGCGCCGGGAAATTGCGGCCTACCTGAACCGCCGCTTCGACCTGCAGTATGATTTTGCCAAACAGATCATTGTCACCGTGGGCGGAAGCGAGGCCATCGACCTGACGCTGCGCTGCCTGCTCAACCCGGGGGACGAGGTCATCGTGCCGGTGCCTTCCTTTGTGTGCTACGGCCCGCTGACCTCCATGGCGGGCGGAACGCCGGTGTATCTGGAACTGAAGGCGGAGCACGAGTTCCGCCTTACCGCCGAAGCGCTCAAAAGCGCCATCACGCCCCGCACCAAGCTGTTGGTGCTCCCGTTCCCCTGCAACCCCACCGGCGGCATCATGGAGCGGGCGGACCTGGAGGCGGTGGCCCAGGTGCTGGAGGGCACCGATATCATGGTCCTCTCCGACGAGATCTACGCCGAGCTGACCTACGGCCAGCACCACGTCTCCCCGGCCAACCTGCCCCAGCTGAAAGACCGCACCATCGTGGTCAACGGCTTCTCCAAATCCCACGCCATGACCGGCTGGCGCATGGGCTATGTGTGCGGCCCGGCCGAGATCATCCAGCAGATGCTCAAGCTCCACCAGTTCGGCATTATGTCCGCCCCCACGGTGAGCCAGTATGCCGCCATTGAGGCCATGCGCAACGGCGACAGGGATATCGAGGCCATGCGGGACGAGTACGACGGCCGCCGCCGCTATCTGGTGGAGGGCCTGCGCCGCATCGGCCTGCCCTGCTTCGAACCCAAGGGGGCCTTCTATGTGTTCCCGGATATCCGGAGCACGGGGCTGTCCTCCGATGACTTCTGCGAGCGCTTTTTGATGGAAGAGAAGGTGGCCGTGATCGCCGGCTCCGCCTTCGGAGCCGGGGGCGAGGGCTTCGTCCGCTGCTGCTATGCCACCAGTATGAAGGACATTGCCGAGGCGCTGACCCGCATGGACAACTTCCTGACCAACCTGAAAAAGAAGCAGGCGCGGGAGGAGTAACGCCCCGTCATACGATCAAAACAGGAGGAAACACGAATGTACATTACTTGTCTGGATATGGAGGGCGTCCTGGTGCCCGAGATCTGGATCGCATTTGCCCAGGCCAGCGGGATCCCCGAGCTCAAGCGCACCACCCGGGACGAGCCCGACTACAACAAGCTGATGCAGTACCGCCTGAACATCCTCCGGGAGCATCGCCTGGGCCTGAAGGAGATCCAGCAGACCATCGCCGGCATCGATCCGCTGCCCGGCGCGAAGGAGTTTTTAGACGAGCTGCGCACACTGACCCAGGTCATTATTCTCAGCGATACCTTTGAGCAGTTTGCCAAGCCCCTGATGAAAAAGCTGGACTGGCCCACCATCTTCTGCAATACGCTGGAGGTGGCCGGCGACGGGAGCATCACCGGTTTTCGGATGCGCTGCCCCCAGTCCAAGCTGACGACCGTGCGGGCGCTGCAGTCCATCGGGTATGAGACCATCGCCAGCGGGGACAGCTACAACGATCTGGGGATGATCCAGGCCAGTAAGGCGGGTTTCCTGTTCAAGAGCACCGACAAGATCAAGGCGGACCACCCAGAGCTGCCCGCCTACGAGACCTTCGACGAGCTTCTGGCCGCCATCAAAGCGGCGATGGACTAACGCTGCAAAGGCGGGTGAGGAACATGACACAGCAATTTGACGGCCTGGCGTTTTCCCCGGCGGATGTCCTGCTGCCCCAGAACTGTGCTTACGGGAAATGGTCCGTGGTGGCCTGCGACCAGTATACCTCTCAGCCGGAGTATTGGCAGCGGGTGGAGGAAACCGTGGGCGCCGCGCCGTCCGCCCTGCGGCTCATCCTGCCGGAGAGCTGCCTGGACGGGCCCAATGTGGAGACCGACATCGTGGAGGTAAACAACACCATGACCCGCTATCTGCGGGAGGGCTGCTTCAGAGAACTGCCCGAAAGCCTGATCTACGTGGAGCGGCGGCTCTCCAACGGGCGCCTGCGCCGGGGCCTGGTGGGCAAGGTGGATCTGGAGCAGTACGACTATGAGCCCGGCGCCGCCGCCCAGGTGCGCGCCACCGAGGGCACGGTCCTCTCCCGCATCCCGCCCCGCGTGGCGGTGCGGAAAAACGCCCCTTTGGAGCTGCCCCACGTGATGCTGCTCACCGACGATCCGGACAAAACGGTGATCGAGCCCCTGACGGCACGGAAGGGGGACTTCGAGGCGCTCTATGACTTCGAATTGATGGAGCACGGCGGCCGCGTGTCCGGCTGGAGACTGGACCGGGCCGCGGCGGAACAGGTGGCCGCCGCCCTGCGCGCACTGGCCGACCCGGCCGCCTTCAACGCCCGCTACGGCACGCAGGACGAGCCGGTGCTTCTCTTTGCCGTGGGAGACGGCAACCACTCTCTGGCCACCGCAAAGGAATGCTACGAGCGGCAGAAGCGCCTGACCAGCCCGGACCAGTGGACGGACCTGCCCGCCCGCTACGCCCTGTGTGAGCTGGTGAACCTCCACGACGCTTCCCTGGAGTTCGAGCCCATCCACCGTGTGGCCTTCGGCGTGGAGCCGGAGGCGCTGCTGGAAGCGCTGCTGGAGGCGTACCCCGGCGCCTATTCGGGCGAGGGGGAGGGCCATGTGCTGCGCTATGTCCACGCCGACGGCTGCGGAGCCGTTACCGTGCCCCATCCTCAGGCCCAACTGGAGGTGGGCACGCTTCAGAGCTTCCTGGACGAGTACACCCGCCTGCATGGGGGCCGCGTCGACTACATCCACGGCGCCGGCGTGACGCGGGAGCTCTCCCTCAAGCCGGGCAACCTCGGCTTCCTGCTGCCCGCCATGGGCAAGCAGCAGCTGTTTCCCACCGTGATCCACGACGGGGTCCTCCCCCGCAAAACCTTCTCCATGGGGGAGGCCCACGACAAGCGCTTCTATCTGGAAGCGCGGAAGATCCGCTGATCGCAAAGGAAGAAGGCGTTTTTCCATGGCAGTGCTGGAAGTGCGGGCCTATGCCAAGCTGAATCTCGCGCTGGATGTGCTGGGCCGCCGGGCGGACGGATATCACGAGATGCGCATGGTGATGCAGAGCGTGACCCTGTCTGACCGCATCCGGCTGGAGACCGGTACCGGCAGGCCCCTGCGCATGACGACCGATCTGGGCTTTTTGCCCTCCAATGAAAAGAATCTGGCGGCGGTGGCCGCCCTGCGCCTGTGCGAGGCGGCGGGCGTGTCCTCCGAGGGGCTGGCCATCGACCTGTGGAAGACCATTCCGGTATGCGCGGGGCTGGCCGGGGGCAGCGCTGACGCCGCCGCCGTGCTGCGGGGCCTCAACCGCCTGATGAGGCTGGGCCTGTCTTCCGCGGAGCTGGCGGAGATCGGCGCTCGGGTGGGGTCCGACGTGCCCTATTGCGTCCGGGGCGGCACCGCCCTGGCGGAGGGACGGGGGGAACGGCTCACGCCGCTGCCGCCGCTGCCCCGCTGTCATGTGGTTTTGTGCAAGCCGGCGTTTTCCGTTTCCACGCCGGACCTGTTCGAGCGCATCGACGGCGTGCGCCTGCGCCGCCGTCCGGATACCCTGGGCCTGCTGGGCGCGCTGGAAGCGGGCGACCTGGCGGGCGTGGCCCGGCGGATGTACAACGTATTTGAGGACGCCCTTCCCCCGCGCCGTGCGGGAGAGATCGGGGAGATCCGGAACAGCCTGATCCAGTATGGCGCCCTGGGGGCCAGCATGAGCGGGACCGGCCCCACCGTTTTCGGCCTGTTCCGAGACGCATCCGCCGCCCGACACGCCTGTTCCGCCCTGCGGGAGACCTATCGGGAGACCTTTTTGGCGCAGGGATTGGAACCGGTCGAATGATTGCGGTATAAAAAACAAAAATGCCGTCCACAATGTAGCTGCTGTAATACTACATAATGGACGGTGTTTTTATGCAACGAAAACAGAATCGAAAGCTGCGCCGGTGGGAACTGGCCCTGCTGCTGGGGGTGGCGGTCGCCGCTCTGGCCGGAGTATGGCTGGACGGCCAGCAGTCCGCCCTGGCGGACAAGGTGATCCGCCTGCACGTGATCGCCCATTCCGACTCCCCGGAGGATCAGGCCCTCAAGCTCCAGGTCCGGGACCGTATCCTGGCGGAGAGCGGGGAGCTGCTGTCCGGCGGAGCCACCCTGGAGCAGGCGCGCGCCGCTCTTCAGGACAGCCTGGCCGAGTTGGCCGGGATCGGAGCCGAGGCGGTGGGGGAGGCGGGCTATTCCTATCCGGTGACCGCCTCCCTGGAGGACGGGGTGTGGTTCCCCACCAAGCAGTATCCCGATTTCGCCCTTCCGGCGGGGCGGTATACCGCCCTGCGCCTGGTCATCGGGGACGGGGGCGGACAGAACTGGTGGTGCGTGGTCTTTCCGCCCCTCTGCCTGGGCTCTGTGACGGAGACCGCGGCGCAGGCCGCCGCAGAGGGCGGCTTTTCCCAGGAGGAGATCGCGCTGCTTACCGGCGAGGAGGGCGGTTACGTGGTCAAATTCAAGGCCATCGAGCTCTGGGAGCAGCTGCGCGGCTGGCTGGAGGAACGCTCGTCCGCCTGACAAGCTTTTTACTTGCAATCTGGAGCGGACGGGCTTATAATATAAAAAGCGCGAATCCGAACGAAACATGCTGAAGGAGTGATATGCGCCGTGAGCAGCGACCCTTTGAGTCGAGAATGTCAGTTACCCAGCGCGGCGCTTTGGCCCTGCGGCTGAGCGGCTTTGCCGTTTTGCCCCGCACGCCCTTGTCGCCGCTGTGTCCGCGTGGGGAGGGATACTTTCCCACCGGACGGCAAAGACTAGAGACGCGCGGGGATTTTTGTGCCCGTTTTCGGGCCCGCGCGCCGGGAAAGGCGTGATTTTTTTGCTCTCCATCCACAAGACGATCAACGGAAAAATGACCCGGCTGGACGGGATCCAGGACGGATGCTGGGTCAACCTGACCTATCCCAGCGAAGACGAGCTGACCACCGTGGCCGCCACCCTGAACGTGGACCCCGCGTTCCTGCGGGCGGCCCTGGACGAAGAGGAGACCTCCCGTATCGATACCGAGGAGGGGCAGACCCTGATCATCATCGACCTGCCCGCCGTGGAGAAGGACGACGCGGTGGTGTATTCCACGCTCCCGCTGGGCATCATCGTCACCGACAAGCACATCATCACCGTCTGCCTGAAGGAATCCTCCATCCTGAAGGACATGCAGGACGGCCTGGTGCGGGGCGCCGAGACCCAAAAGCGCACCAGCTTTATCCTCCACATGCTTTTGCAGGTGGCCAAGCGCTACCTGCAATATCTGAAGCAGATCGACAAGATCTACAATTACATGGAGCGCCAGCTCTATAAATCCCAGCGCAATAAGGAGCTGATCCAGCTGCTGGACCTGGAGAAGTCCCTGGTCTATTTCAACACTTCTCTGAAGGCCAACGAGGTCACCCTGGAGAAGATCCTCCGGGGCCGCATCGTTACCCTTTATGAGGAGGATCATGACCTGCTGGAGGACGTGCTGATCGAGGTGCGCCAGGCCATCGAGATGGCCAACATCTATTCCTCCATCATTTCCGGCATGATGGACGCGTTTGCCTCCGTCATCTCCAATAACCTGAACGTGATCATGAAGGTGCTCACGTCCATCACCATCCTGCTGACCATCCCCAACATTGTTTTCGGCTTCTACGGGATGAACGTCGACGGGCTGCCCCTGGACCAGTTCTGGTGGTTCCCGCTGGTGGTGGCCGCGGCGGTGATTGTGGCGGTGGCGGTCATTCTGAAAAAGAAAGACCTGTTTTGACGAAGCGTGCCGAAAGATGCAGGATGAGCTCCTGCATCTTTCTTTTTTATACGAAACTTTACGGAAGTATTCATACTCTGGTAACAATTGTGTGTTAATCTTTTAGCAATACGCACAGGATCCAATGGGAACCGGCCGGGCGGCAGACGCCGGGCCCACAAAAGAATGGAGGCATCGAATGGCAAGTAACCCCAACTATTGTGATGTGACGCCTGAGATCGAGGCGCTGGCCGCTCTGGCTCTGGAGAACAGCTGTATTGACCCGGAGGATTACGTCCGCTACGATGTCAAGCGCGGGCTGCGGGACCTGAATGGAAAGGGCGTGCTGGCCGGATTGACCGAGGTCTCGGACATCGTGGCCAAAAAGATCGTAGACGGGCAGGAGCTGCCCTGCGACGGCAAGCTCTATTACCGGGGCATCGACGTGGAACAGCTGGTGGGACAGGCCCTGAAGGAGGGGCGCTTCGGGTTTGAGGAGACCGCCTACCTGTTGCTGCTGGGCCGCCTGCCCAAGGCCGCGGAGCTGGAGGATTTCCGGCGCCAGCTGTCCTATTATCGCTCTCTGCCCAACAATTTTGTGCGGGACGTGATCCTGAAGGCGCCCAGCCAGGATATCATGAACTCCCTGGCCCGCAGCGTGCTCAACCTGGCCTCCTACGACGACCGGTGCGACGACATCTCCCTGCCCAACGTCATGCGCCAATGCGTGCAGCTGACCGCCCTGTTCCCCATGCTCAGCGTGTATGGCTATCAGGCGTATAACTATAAAAGCGGCAGCTCCCTGTACATCCATGCCCCCAGGCCGGAGCTGTCCACCGCGGAAAACATCCTTTCCCTGCTCCGGGCCGACTCCTCCTACTCCTTCTGGGAGGCCCACGTGCTGGATATCTGCATGATCCTCCACGCCGAGCATGGCGGCGGCAATAACTCCACCTTTACCACCCACGTGGTCACCTCCTCGGGGACGGATACCTATTCCTGCATGGCGGCCGCCCTGGCCTCTTTGAAAGGACCCAAGCACGGCGGCGCCAACATCAAGGTCATCCGCATGTTTGAGGATATGAAGGAGACCGTCCGGGACTGGAAGGACGAGGACGAAGTGCGCCATTACCTCCAGGCCCTGCTGGACAAGCAGGCCTTCGACAAGGCGGGACTCATTTACGGCATGGGGCACGCGGTGTATTCCCTGTCCGACCCCCGGGCCAATATCCTGCGCTCCTTTGTGGAGAAGCTCTCCCGGGAGAAGGGGCGCAATGAGGAGTACGAGCTTTATTCCCTGGTGGAGCGGCTGGGGCCGGAGATCATCTCCGGCGAGCGGAAGATGTACAAGGGCGTCTCCGCCAACGTGGACTTTTACTCCGGGTTTGTTTACCATATGCTGGACCTGCCGCTGGAGCTGTATACCCCGCTGTTCGCCATGGCCCGCATCGCGGGCTGGAGCGCTCACCGCATCGAGGAGCTCATCAACATGAGCAAGATCATCCGGCCCGGCTACAAATACGTCGGCACCCATCAGCCTTATGTGCCTATGGCCCAGCGCTGAATTTGACCCAAACGCCCGGCCCCATCCGATCGGATGGGGCCGGGCGGTTTCCTGTGCCGCAGGCAGGTGCCGCGCCGGTATGACGGGGCCCGCCGTACCTCCAGATAGTAATGCTCCGCCTCCGGGTCCAGCACGACCTGGTCGATGCCGTGCTCCAGGTCGAAACCGAAATTCTGCCGGACGATCTCCACGGACCGGGCGCCGCACAGCCGGGCGCTCTGACTGGAAAAGGTCAGCGCAGAGCCCAGCTGCGTCACCAGGTCGTACCCGTAGACGCCCTGGTTTTCCGTATGGGCGCAGTAATAGTCGAAGCTGCCCGCCTTGCGGAAGCTGGCTTCTGCCGTGACGGTCTCCCCGGGGGGGATCGTGAGCGGAACTTCCAGATAAAAAACCCGGTCCACCGATTCCACGTCCAGCTCCTCCAGCCAGCCGGCGTCGTACCGCTCCGCCGGAGCGTCGGAGAGCGCGCCGTAAGAGGCGAGAAAGTCCCGGAGCAGGCCGTAATAGAGCTCGAAATCCACCCCCTCCAGCCGTTCCTGACGCTCCCGGTACATCAGCTGCGCCGTCTCCCGCAGAACGGTGTCCAGATCGGTTTCGTACCGGGAGACCGTCACCCCGGCCTCCACGGTCTCCTCCGTATCCCAGCCGCCGGTGACATAGCCCTGGGTGGTCAGGCCGCTGATATCCTCGCCCAGGATGATGAGGTAACAGGGCGTGCCGTACCCGGCCTCTCCGGGCTCCCGGATGGAAAAGCCCTGCCCCATGACGCCGTTTTCCCGGTCGAACCGGCCGGAGTGGAAGCCGTAGGAGAGCACCGTGGTCTGTTTGTAGTCCAGCGCAAAGGTCGCCCGGATGGAGGGATTGGGAACGTCCTCGTTCGCCTCCGGGCCCCAGGGGTCGGTAAAGCGATAGACCGTGACCGGTATGCCGCTGAGGTCCGGCCCGTCCCCCAGGGCCTGCGCCAGATAGGAACCGTCGGAGAGCAGGGCCTTGTAATCTTCCCAGCTGTCCAGCTGGTCCAGATTGAGGCTTCCCGCTGTTTCGGCGGTGATCAGGTCGGCTCCCAGGGCGCCCTGGAAGCCGCCGGAATAGCCGCCGGAACGGAGCGTGGCCTCCGCCGGGACGCCGTCCACCGTCAGCGTGGGGGTTTGAGCGCTCAGGTGCTGCAGCTGTCCCACAAAGGGATAGAGCAGCGTGACGGTCTGCGCCTGCTGGGTGGAATTGGTCAGCACGTAAGCGTCGTGCACCAGAAGGTCGGTGGAGGACTCGTAGCGCCCGCCGTCCGGAAACCACTCGTTATAGTCGTCCAGCACCTGCCGGCGCCCGGCCTCGGTCAGCTCCGTGCGGGAGGCGGCCTCCTCCTGGTTGGAGATCCACGTTCGATCCCAGAGGGAGAAGTCCAAAGTGATCTCCCGCCCGGCGGACAGCTCCGCGCCGTCCAGGACGGTCAGGGGGAACACCGGCCCGGCGTAGGACAGAAAGACGCTGCTGCCCTCCTCGTGGCCGCCGCCCGCGCTGGAGCCGCCCAAACCGCCGTTTTGGAGCAGGAGGAACCCGCCCGCGCCGATCAGGACCACGGCCGCGCAGGCGCACAGGGGCAGCCAGTGCCGCCGGGGCCGCCGGACCTGTCCGGGCAGGGCCCCAATGCGCTCCCGCAGCGCTTGCGGACACCGCAGATCATCCACCTGAGCGATATAGTCGCGCTTATCCATCCTCAAAGCCTCCGATCATACGCTGCTTCAGCGCCTTACGCCCCCGGGCGAGCCAGGTGAGCACCGTGCTGCGGCCCGTCCCCAGCAGCGCGCCGATCTCCGCGGCGGTATATCCCTCGTAGTAGTGCAGGTAGATGGCGTTGCGGTACTGCGCAGGAAGGGCGCGCACCTCCTCCAGCACGGAGTCCTCCGGGCGCTGGGGCGCTTCCAGCGCGTCGGAAAGGGCCACCTCGTTCCGGCGCCTGGCCCGGTGGAGGTTTTTGCACCGGTTGATGGTCACACGGATAAGCCACGCCTTGAGATGTTCGCCGTCGCCGAAGGCCTTGCCGGAGCGGAGCAGGGCCTCGAAGACCTCCTGCGTCACATCCTCGGCGTCGCCGGGGGTGGGCGCGTTGTGGACGGCGACGCGGTATACGGTATCCAGATAGTGCTCGTATGCGTAGGAGAACGAGGCGTCCCCTTTGAGCTTGGCGGCCATGGCGCACTCTCCCTTCTGCCCTTAACACACCGGAGGGGGCCGGATGATTGCATCTATCTTATCTTTTTTTGCCCGTTATTTCAAGGCGTCGGCCACCCGGTCCAGCGTGGCGGCGTGGGTCTGGTCCAAAAGGTGGGTGTAGATCTTGCCGGTGGTGGCGGGGGTGGAGTGCCCCAGGGCGCGGCCAATGTCGAACAGGGGCGCGCCCTGGGCGGAGGCCACGGTGGCAAAGGTGTGCCCTTACGGTATAATTACGACAAACCGGAAAAGCCCCGTATATCAAGGGTTTTCGGTTATCTGGCAAGGTTTTTCATCCTTTTCCAAACCGAGAAATCGAGCCGCGAAGTAGTTATATCGTAGGGGGTGTTATAGTAACGACAAAAATAAAATACCGTTTGGGCGGGCTGTCAGCCCGTCCAAGAAATCAGGACATTTCCTCTGAAAAGAAGAAATGTCCTTTTTTTGTACCCAAAATCAGATGCCGACAGGAGGAGCACGATGACTGAAAAAACAGCGCAGAAAGAACCGGGCAAAAAGCCCGCGCCATCCAAAAAGCCGAAACCGCAGCAGGAAGTAGTTGTTCAGATTCCGCTCTCCGAGCTGCACCCGTTCCCGGATCACCCCTTTCAGGTGCGAGAGGATGCGTCCATGCAGGAAACCGCCGAAAGCGTCAAGGAATACGGCGTCCTCGTCCCCGCGCTGGCACGGCGACGGGAGGACGGCGGCTATGAACTGATTGCAGGCCACCGCCGCAAACACGCCTGTGAGCTGGCTGGGCTGGCCACCATGCCCGTCATTGTCCGCGACATTGACCGGGACGCTGCCACCATCATCATGGTGGACAGCAACCTTCAGCGGGAGAACATTCTCCCCTCCGAACGCGCCAAAGCCTACAAGATGAAGATGGAGGCCATCAAGCGGCAGGGCGCACGGACGGATCTAACTTCGCCGAAAATTTCGGCGAAGTTCCGCAGCGATGATGAAGTTGGTCAGGATGCCGGTGTGAGCGGAGACACCATCCGCAACTACATCACCCTGACGCAGTTAGTCCCGGAGCTTCAGCAGATGGTGGACGAGAAGAAAATCGCCCTCAGTCCCGCTTATCAGATCGCGGCGCTGACACCCAAGGAGCAGGGGCTGCTTCTGGAAACCATCGACAGCGAACAAGTCACCCCCTCGCTCTCGCAGGCGCAGCGGATGAAAAAGCTCAGTCAGAGCGGCGAGCTGAACGAGGACACCATGCTCTCCATTATGATGGAGCAGAAGAAACCGGAGAAAAGCGACATTACCCTTTCCGGTGAAAAGCTCCGCAAATACTTCCCGCGTTCCTATACCCCATTTCAGATTGAGAACACCATCTTCAAATTACTGGACGCATGGCAGAAAAAGCGCCAGCGCGATCAGAGCCGATGAGCGGACAAGCAGTTTGTTTGTCCGCTATTTTTATGCCAAAAGGAGGACGCCATGTATATCAACACATTCAAATATACACCCAAAGATGTGAGCTGCCAGCTCTGTACCGAGTATGTGAAAAAGCTGGGCTGTACCGCCCTGCGCTGCCCGTGGCTGGCCGAGCGCATCGAGGCCGGTGTGGTCGGCTACCGCGAGGCAGTCTTAGAGACATTTCCCCATGAACGCCGCCTGTTCCAGCGCCTGAACCTGCTGATCAAGCACTATCCCGGAAGCCTTTGGAGCAACGAGCAGCATGAGCGCCGAATGCAGTATCAATGTGCCGTGCAGGGCTACCGCCGCCGCAGGGATACCAACGCTTATTATGCGGCCATGTACCTGCTGACCTCTAATGACGACATTTACCGCCGCACGGCAAATTGCTTCTGCAAGGACAGGATTGAGTTCGGCTATGCGGTGTTGAAAAACACCTCGCCGCACAACTACGCGCTGTTCATGGCGGCGCGCGATCTCTGCGACAAGACGGAGGCGGTCACGATGGCGGACTTAGCGGAACCGGAGGTGATCGACCCGGAGGCGCTGCGCCTGATCGTCAACGCCACTTTGATCGCCCGCTATGGGCTTGCCGCCTTTCAGATCAGAGCGCGAGGTGCTGAATATGAACGCTGATGATTTTGTCGGCGGGCACAGCATCCTTGCGCTGGAGCGCTTTATGGACGAAACCCGCCACATGATTATTTTCGATGTCCTGTCGCGGAAATCCCCCGTGGGCGAAAAGGGCGAACGGCTGCGGCTGTTCCTCTCCGACGTGGGATATGCCAAGGCGCAGGCATCCGAGAAGCGCGGAGAAATCAAAATCTGCAAACACGCCGCCGTCATTGAGGGGCATATCCTCCCTGACCGGAAAAAGCGGCATCACTAAAATGATTGGAGGAATTACCATGAGCAGAGTAACAGAGCTGGAAAAAGCGCTGACCACGCTGTTCCGCAAGGGTACGGAGGTCGGCTACACGGAAACGGAGATCGACGAATTTCTGGAAAACATCGACTATCACGCCCTGCTGCAAGCCGTTTGGAACAAGGCTGAAACGGTCTATGCCTACCGTGCAGACGGCAAGAATGCGCTGAGCTTGGACTATCGCAGCTCGGAGCTGTTCAAGCAGCGAGCGACGCTTCTCTATGAGGACGTAGGCGACAGCTATATCGGCGCGGTGTTTGCTGCCCGGTCGATGGAGCTGTGGCTGCTGGAGGATATGGGCTTTGCCGTCGTTGCCAAATTCAGCGTGAACGCAGGAGAAGGCGAATACGTCACCGAGTATCGCGTCTACAAGGGCAACGACTGGGCGGACAGCGAGATTTCTCTGGATTTGGAGGACTTGGTGGCCGAGCTTGCCGCCCTGTGCGATCCCTACTACGAACACGAGCAGCCCATCTATGAGCTGTGATGTGGGAAAGGAGTGAAAACGGAGCGGCTTCCCCATGCGGGAAACCATTCAGAACGCAAACGGCAAGCAGTTTCACGCCGTCAGCCTGTCCGGTGGCAAGGACAGTACCGCCATGCTGCTTTTGATGATCGAACGGGATATGCCCATCAATATGGTGCTGTCAGCGGACACCGGCATGGAGTTCCCGGAAATGTACGAACACCTTGCCAAACTGGACGAGCATCTTTTCCGGGAGCGCGGCATCCACATCACCACGCTGCGGCATCCCAAGGGCTTTGAATACCTGATGTTCGATGAACCCAAGCAGAAGCCCCGCAGTCTGGAAAACCGCGCAAGACTGGGCATCCCGCCCTACGGCAACGGCTGGCCGGGAATCCGCGTCCGCTGGTGTACCGGGCAGCTCAAAACGCACCTCATCACCAAGGAGGTCAACCGGCTCAAAGGCGAGCTGGGCGCGATCCACTATGTCGGTATCGCCGCCGATGAAGCGTGGCGCTGCAAGGATGAGCGGTATCCCCTCGTGGAATGGGGCATCACGGAGGCGCAGGCGCTCCAAGCCTGTTACGACCGTGGCTTTGACTTCGGCGGGCTGTATGAGATTTACCACCGTGCGTCCTGCTGGTGCTGCCCGTTCCAGCGTATCGACGAGCTGCGAAAGCTGCGAAAGCATTACCCGGAGCTGTGGGAAAAGCTGATGGAGCTGGATCGCCGTGCGCTGGCGCAGTTCGGCACCGGCCCGCTGGGGCAGTTCAAGCAGAACTGGAGCGTGGAGCGGCTGGACGAGCGATTTGCCAAGGAGGACGGTCAAACAGGTTGACTGCCCTGCGGAAAGGATTGAAGCAATATGGCTGTATTTCGCGTTGAACGGACGCGGGATTACACGGTGATGTGCAACCATCACCTGAAAGACAGCAATCTTTCCCTGAAAGCCAAGGGGCTGCTCTCCATGATGCTCTCCCTCCCCGACGAGTGGAACTACACCACGCGGGGGCTGGCTGCGATCTGCAAGGAGGGCGTGGACGCCATCGGGAAAACGCTCAAGGAGCTGGAGCTGGCGGGCTACATCATCCGCCGTCAGCTTCGCGGCAAGGACGGGCGCATTTCCGACACGGAGTACACCATCTTCGAGAAGCCCCGAAAGCCCGCTCCACCGGATACGACTTTACCAGATACGGAAAACCCGTATCTGGATAACCCGGATACGGAGGCACCGGATACGGATAATCCCGCGCAATTAAATACTAAGAAATCTAATACTCAAAAATCAAATACTGATCTATCAAGCACTCATTCATTCTTTCTGCCTGCGGCGGACGGAATGACGGACGGATTTGAGAAAAAAGCGGAGATCAGAGAGCAAATCGAATACGACATTCTCTGTCAGCAGTATGACCGGATGCAGCTTGATGAGCTGGTGGAGATTATGCTGGAGGTTGCTATGAACCGCAGCCCCACAGTCAAGATCGGGCGGGATGCGGAGTATCCCACCGGCTTCGTGCAACAGCGCTTTGAAAAGATCACCTCCATGCACATCGAAAAGGTCATGGACGGTATCCGCGAGAACACCACTCGCGTTTGGAATACGAAAGCCTATCTCATGGCGGCGCTGTTCAATTCCGTTTCCACCATCGACAACCACTACGCCATGCTGGTCAATCACGATTTTCACGGCGGCCCCTAAAGGCCGCTTTTTTTCATGCCCGATTTTGGGAGAAAGGATTTGATACCGATGAAACGCCCCCTTGCCTACATCACCGCTCCGTGGAGCGAGAATGAGTTTGAGAACACCGAAAATGCCGCCAAGTATTGCAGGGCGGTCTATGACGCGGGCTTTTCGCCCGTCTGCCCCGCGCTGTTTTTGCCGCTGTTCCTGCGCGATGAGATCCCGCAGGAGCATAAGGACGGCATCGACATGGCGCGGGAGTATCTGCGCCGCGCTCGTGTGCTGGTGGTTTGCGGCAGCACCGTGGACGAAAGCGTGAAAAACGACATTGCTGTGGCCGAGCGCCTGCGGATTACCGCCACCACGCTGGACGGCATCCTGACCGTCAAGGGACAGGGGCGCAGAAATGAATGAACATCTTCTGCACCGGCTGGTGGTACCGCCTTAGTGTCCCGGCGTTCTCCCTGCAAATCGAAGGAAAGGAGCGTGATAAGTCATGCAGGAAGAAGTTGAACAGAGAATCGTATCCCTGATGATCTCCTGTGGGAAGCTGGGTGAACAGGAATTTCGTAAGGCCGTTGCCAAGCTGCTGGAGCAGCTAAAAAGCGGCCATCAGAAGCATCAGTACAGCAAGGCCAATCCCCACGGAAAAATGACCGTCAAGCAGCTTGCCGCCAAGGATAAGGGATTGCAGAGCATTGAAGTCACCGATCAGAATATCGGCTCATTCAACCGGATTGCCCGGAAGTATGGCATTGACTTCGCTCCATTCAAGGTCAAGGGCGAAAAGCGGTACATGGTGTTCTTCAAAGCGCCGGACGCCGACGCCATGACCGCCGCGTTCAAGGAATATACCGCCAAGCAGGTCAGAAAGGCGGAACGTCCCTCGGTACTGGAAAAGCTGCAACACTTCAAGTCGCTCATTCAGGCGGCTGTGGTGGACAGGACAAAGCGGAAGGAGCTGGAACGATGAAGCAAGTCAACGTCAAAAAGCTCACCCTTCCCAATATTCCGTATGTGTTCATCGCGCTGCTGGCCACCAAGGTCAGCGAGGCGGTGCGGCTGGCTCCCGGTTCGGACGCTTCGGCGAAGCTGCTGAACATTATGACCGGCCTGAACACGGCGTTCCACTCCCTTGTCCCCAGCTTTCATCTCATTGACCTGTGCGTGGGCGTTGCCGCCGCCATCGCCATTCGGCTGGCGGTCTGTATCAAGGGCAAAAATGCCAAGAAATTCCGCAAAAATCTGGAGTACGGCAGCGCCCGTTGGGGAACCGCCGAGGACATCAAGCCCTACGTTGATCCCGCGTTTGAGAACAACATCATTCTCACGCAGACGGAGCGGCTGACGATGAATAGCCGCCCCAAAGACCCGAAAACGGCGCGGAACAAAAATGTCCTGATCGTCGGCGGCAGCGGTTCGGGCAAGACCCGCTTTTGGTTGAAGCCCAATCTGCTCCAATGCACATCAAAAACCTATCCCACCAGCTTCGTCGTCACCGATCCCAAAGGGGACATCGTGGTTTCCTGCGGCCATGCGCTGCAAAAGAACGGGTATCAGATCAAGATTCTCAATTCCCTGAACTTCAAGAAGTCCATGCACTACAACCCGTTCGCCTACATCCACTCGGAAAAGGACATTTTGAAGCTGGTCACGACGCTGATCGCCAACACCAAGGGCGAGGGCAAAGCCGGTGACGATTTCTGGGTGAAAGCGGAAACGCTGCTCTACACCGCCCTCATCGGCTACATCCACTATGAAGCGCCGATGGAGGAACAGAACTTCTCCACGCTCATTGAATTTATCAATGCGATGGAGGTGCGCGAGGACGATGAGGACTTCAAAAATCCGGTGGACTTGATGTTCGACGAGCTGAAAAAGCGCAAGCCAGACCACTTCGCCGTCCGTCAATATGCCAAATTCAAGCTAAGTGCCGGCAAGACCGCGAAAAGCATACTTATTTCCTGCGGCGCACGGCTTGCGCCCTTTGACATTCAGGAGCTTCGGGAACTGACGGCCTATGACGAGCTGCAACTGGACACGCTGGGCGACCGGAAAACCGCCCTGTTCATCATCATGTCCGACACGGATGATACCTTTAACTTTCTCATTTCCATGTGCTATACCCAGCTTTTCAATCTGCTTTGCGAAAAGGCAGATGATGTGTACGGCGGACGCTTGCCGGTTCATGTCCGCTGCCTCATTGACGAGGCCGCAAATATCGGCCAGATACCGCGACTTGAAAAGCTGGTTGCGACGATCCGTTCCAGAGAAATCTCCTGCTGCCTTGTCTTACAGGCACAGAGCCAGCTCAAAGCCCTGTATAAAGACAGCGCGGATACGATTGTCGGCAACATGGACTGCTCCATCTTTTTGGGTGGAAAGGAACCCGGTACGCTGAAAGAGCTGGCGGCGGCACTTGGCAAGGAAACCATCGACAGCTATAACACCGGCGAGAGCCGTGGCCGCGAGGTTTCCCATTCGCTGAACTATCAGAAATTGGGCAAGGAGCTGATGAGCGTGGATGAGCTTGCCGTGCTGGATGGCGGCAAGTGCATCTTGCAGCTTCGCGGCGTCCGTCCGTTTCTGTCCAACAAATATGATCTCACAAAGCATCCCCTCTACCGCTACACAGCGGATTATGACAAGAAATACGCCTTTGACATAGAGCATTTTCTGTCCCATCGCCTCAAGCTCAAGCCGGATGATGCAGTTGAGGTGTATCTGGCAGACCTTTCCGGTGAACCTGTCGCCTGACGGCGGCAGCCTGCTTTGACAACGACTCGATGAAACTTCGTGGAAGAAATGTACCCTCCAAAATCTAAAAAACATATGTTTCGGAGGTACTATTTATGGCTTTCTTTAATTCTGCTGTTGGTGTTCTTCAGACTCTCGTTGTGGCGCTGGGCGCTGGCCTCGGCATTTGGGGCGCGATCAATCTGCTGGAAGGTTATGGTAATGACAATCCCGGCGCCAATGCTCATGTGCGGTAAAGTAACACACAAGAATTTGATAGACAGCCTTCACTATTCAGAAAAATTAACCAAAAAAAAGCAAAATTGAATTTGATAATTGATATAATAGCTAAAATATGGTACTATAAAACAAAAGGAGATGATGCCAATGGTTTGATGAAACACACAACAAAATATAACTTTTTAAGCAAAGGAGGAAGTCCATAATGAGAAAAATCAAAACAATATTAGGGATAGTTTTTTCTTTAGCTATTGTAACAACAATGAACACTACTGTTTTTGCAGCTAACGATTCAGGAATACCAGAACGTAGAGGAGTATATATACGAGAATGTGTAGGTTATGAGCCTAATTATACGAATATTGATTATACTCATAAATTATTAGGTTCTGTTTCAGGCGATAATACTCAAGGCTCAAGTCCTATGCAAATTACATATCAATATGAACAAAGCGGAACAACCACCGCATCTATTGCGGGTTATGCCAATGGCACAACAGAAGCAAATGTTGTTTTTGCAAAAATGCAGGCGGAAGTAGGAGTTGAAGTTACCGGTTCACGTAGTTGGACAAAAGGAACATCAGCGGGTGTCTCATATAGTATTGCACCGGGGAAATTTGAAGTGTTAAATGTTTATATTCCTGCTGTTAGAACAGCTGGTCGTTTAAAATACAAGGTTTATATGGACGGCTATCCTGAAAATGTTTTTTATGAATATAAAACATTAACAGAATCTTATGCACCACAAAAAAATTCTGTCCATTATAAAGTAACAACTTCTAGCTACTCAGCCATAAAAGTTCCAAAGGGAATGACGGTATACACGCCAACAGGAGTATATAAAGCACAATGAAAAACAAATTGTTTATATTACTATTAGCTTTTGTACTTTTGTTGAGTGCTTGTTCTAATAATTCTCCACCTGATGACAACACAAAAGAAGTACTGCCAGAGCTTGAAAGTGCCGGTTCTATTGAAAGCCGGGGCGAGAAATTTATTGAAAATTTTCCACAAGACTATCCTTCATTTGAATTATTAGAATATGTTTTTGGTTCCGCTGAAAATGCCCCAATACAACTGGTTGCGATAGCCCGAAATAAAGAAACTGGTTCATCAGCTACATTATTTGTGCTTGATGAAAATGGGGTAGGTCAGGTAGTTCTTGCAAGTGGTTATTCAGCGACATATTGCAAAGAAGATGGATTACAACTTGATAAAAACGTAATTTCTATTTCTTTGAATTTGGAAATCTCTAGTACAAATTCTGAAATTCACGACTTTAATATTACAGTAACACAGGAGGAAAATCAAGGTAAAGTCAATACAGTGTATTCTTCACAAGAAAACATCAGATCGAAAGTAGCAAATCCAGCCGAGCCAGTCAACGGCAAGTAAATGGGCTTCGCCCACCGTTGACAGCCCCGCCTGTCTTTGCAAATGTGTAGCCAAGAGGACGATAGCCCAAAGTGCTACCGCCCTCTTTTATTTTACAACTGAATAACCGCTGCCCCATAGCGGCACATGAAGCAGTAAGTCTGAAAAAGATTTGCTGCTTTTTTTGCGCCCATTTTTGGCAAATCGAGAAAGTATCGGTACTGATAAGTGAGCAGGGGGAAATTCCGGTCAGGTAGAATAAGTTTCGCAAAAAGACAAAGAGACATGGTTTGCAGATGTCTGGTAGAATGAAGTTGCGACACCACCATTCGAAAGGAGACAGCAAACCATGTCCGAAAAGATTGTACAGCTAA
>NZ_JANGBE010000043.1:0-28855 GCF_024462255.1 Flavonifractor sp. DFI.6.63
AGCCGCCCCATAATGGGGCGGCGCGCTCTGGTTTACTCGGCGGAGGTCTCTGCGGTGTTCAGGCCGTTCAAATAGCGGATGGCCCCCTCCGCGATCCCAAGGGCCACCTTGTCCTGATAGGCGCCGTCGCACAGCCGGGCAAGCTCCTCGCTGTTGGACATAAAGCCGGTCTCCACCAGCACGGCGCACATCTCGGTCTCCCGCAGCACCACGAAGTCGGCGTCCTTGACGCCGCGGTCGATGGCGCCGGTGGCGGCGCACAAAGGCGTCTGGATGGCCTCGGCCAGACGCTTGCCCCGCCCGCTGGAGGGATGGTAGTAAGTATAGATGCCCTGAAAGCTGGGCACAGTGCCGGAGGCATTGCAGTGGATGCTGATAAACAGGTCGGCCCCCACCGCATTGGCGATGTCCGCCCGTTCATAGAGGTCGACCTCCACGTCGCTCTCCCGGGTGAGCACCACGTTGTAACCGGCGGCAACCAAACGGTCCCGCAGCTTAAGCGTCATGGAGAGGGCCAGGTCCTTCTCCAGAACCTCTGTGCCCGAGGCGTCGGGATAGACCGCTCCGGACCGGGCCCCGCCGTGGCCGGCGTCCAGTACGATGGTGGACTTGGACGGGTCGATGGGGGCAGACGGGGTAAAATCGGTGTCCTCCCGGTCGCCGTCGGTCAGGAAGGCGGTGACCCGCACGCCGCTGCTCCCCGCCTCTACCTTCAGGTTTTTGGAGTAAGTGATGCCGCTTTTCAGGTCCAGCACCACCCGTACCGTGTGGGGATAGCCGTAGCCCAGATCGTCCTCATGCTGATAGTAGCGTACCGCAGTGATCATATCGTTGTCCACCGGGATGGTGACCATACCGGCCTCGCCGGAGTGGAGCACCGCGCCCAGCACATCCACCGCCACGCGGTCTCCCAGGTCCAGCACCCGGTACTCGGGAACGTGGTCGGTCTCGATGAGCACGGTCTGTGTGTCCGAATCAGAGGAGACTCCGGTGATGTAACCCCGGTCGTCTCCGCTGGGGACGGGCGGGAGCGCCGGCGTGGGCAAAGGCGTGGGCGTGGGCGACGGTCCCGGAGAGGGCTCCGGCGTCACGGACGCGCCGGGAGAGGTGAGGATGGCGGTAAAGCTGTCGTTGTCCCAATCCACCGTGGCTCCCAGCTGCTCCGAGACAAAGCGCAGGGGCACCATGGTGCTCTCCAGGCCGTCCCATTTGACCACGCCTGCGGGCACGCCGCCGGGCAGCTCCACGGTCTGCCCGTTGACCAGGGCGGTGGAGGAGCCCAGAGTAAGCACAATATTCCGACCGGACTCGAGGATGAGCACCTGCCGGGTATCGGGCACCCAGGTCACCGCTGCGCCCAGCTTTTCCGCGATGAGACGTACCGGCACCAGCGTGCGGCCGTCACTCCCCAGATACTGGACGAGCGCGGGGACGCCGTCGGGCGCCAGGGGCGCCCCGTCGAGGGTGAGGGTCACCAGATCGGTCTGAGTCAGCGCCCCATACGCGCCGGCGGCCTCCTCATAAAAATAGACGTCGATCCCTCCCGCGGCCCCTGCCGCCTGAGCAGCCGGGACCAGCAGGGAGAGAAGCATCGACGCAAACAGCAGGACCGAAAGACGTTTCCCCATGACAGGCTTCCCCTTCTCCAAACGAAATGCCTTTGACCGCAATACGTACGCAGCGCCCCTGGATCTTTGGGGGGCGGTTCCGGCATAAGCGGTTTGCGCAGGCGCGCGGAAGCCGCGCTTTCTGCGGACCGGCGGCGCTGCCGCCGGTTTCCAGATTAGACATTATTGTAACCGATTCGCCCCGTGCCGTCAATGGCACGGGGCGAAATGAGTTGACATAAATTTTGGAAAAGACGGTTATTTCCGCTTGAGGGCGCGCATGGCGTTGAGGATGGCGATCACCGAGACTCCCACGTCAGCAAAGACGGCCTCCCACATGGTGGCCAGGCCCACGGCGCTGAGCACAAGGACCAGGGCCTTGACCGCCAAGGCGAAGAAGATGTTCTGCCGCACGATGGAGAGGGTGCGCCGGGCAATGGAAATGGCGTCGGAGAGCTTGGAAGGCTTGTCGTCCATCAGCACGACGTCGGCGGCCTCGATGGCGGCGTCCGAACCCAGACCGCCCATGGCGATGCCGATGTCCGCCCGGGAGAGGACGGGGGCGTCGTTGATGCCGTCTCCCACAAAGGCCAGGGCGCCCTTGGAGGAGACCTGCTTCAGCAGCGATTCCACCCGGTCCACCTTGTCTGCAGGGAGCAGCTGAGTATGGACCTCGTCCAGACCCAGATCGGCGGCCACGGCTTCGCCCACGGCCTTGGCATCGCCGGTGAGCATGACGGCTTTGCGTACGCCAAGGGCCTTCAGGGCGGCGACGGCGGCCTTGGCGTCCTCCTTCACCTCGTCGGAAATGACGATGTGGCCCGCATATATCCCGTCCACCGCCACATGGACGGTGGTACCCACCCGGTGGCAGGGGTGCCACTTCACGCCGAGCTCTTCCATCAGCTTGTCGTTGCCGGCGCAGACGGGACGCCCGTCCACCACGGCCTTCACGCCCCGGCCGGACAGCTCCTCCACGCCGGAGACCCGGGAGGCGTCGATGTCCTTGCCGTAGGCCTCCTTCAAAGAGCGGGAGATGGGATGGTCGGAGTAGCATTCCGCCAGGGCCGCCAGCTCCAGCAGCCTGGCTTCCGGAATGTCGTCGGGATGGATGGCGGTCACATTGAATACGCCCTTGGTCAGCGTGCCGGTCTTATCAAAGACCACGATCTCGGCACGGGCCAGTACTTCCAGATAGTTGCCGCCTTTGACCAGAATGCCGTCCCGCGAGGCCCCGCCGATGCCGCCGAAGAAGGAGAGGGGCACCGAGATGACCAGAGCGCAGGGGCAGGAGACCACCAGAAAATTGAGCGCCCGGGTGATGGAGTCGGTCCAGGAGATGGCGGTAAACAGAGGGGGCAGGAACGCCAGCGCCACGGCGGCGAGCACCACGGCGGGCGTGTAATAGCGGGCGAATTTGGTGATAAAGTGTTCCGCTTTGGCCTTTTTGCTGCTGGAGTTCTCCACCAGGTCCAGAATCTTGGAGACGGTGGATTCCGCAAAGGGGCGGGTCACCTGGACCGTCAGCACGCCGGACAGATTCACGCAGCCGGAGATCACGTCGTCCCCGCTCTGCACCTCGCGGGGCAGGGACTCGCCGGTAAGGGCGGCGGTGTCTACCGTAGAGGAGCCCTCCAGTACTACGCCGTCCAGAGGGATGCGCTCGCCTGCCTTGATGACGATGGCGCTGCCCACCGCCACCTCCTCCGGGGCCACCTGGATCAAGGCCCCATCCTGTTCTATATTGGCATAATCGGGCCGGATATCCATCAGGGAAGCGATCGACTTGCGGGACTGGGCCACCGCGTAGCTCTGGAAGAGCTCGCCCACCTGATAGAAGAGCATGACGAAAACGGCCTCCGGGTATTCGCCCACACAGAACGCCCCCACAGTGGCCAGGGCCATGAGAAAGTTCTCGTCAAAGACCTGGCCGCGGGCAATGTTGCGCACCGCCCGCCACAGTACGTCCCAGCCGATCACGGCGTAAGGGAGCAGGAAAACCGCCAGCCGCGCCCAGCCGTTCAGCGGGAGCAGTGCGGCAACCGCCAGCAGGGCCGCGCTGAGGAGAATGCGGGACAGGGTGCGTTTTTGTTTTTTGGACATGAGGCTGCGCCTCCTTCTCAAATCAAATGATTACAAAACGATGGTGCAGTCAGGCTCCACTTTGCGGCAGACCGTTATCACCTGACGCAGGATCTCGTCGAAGCGGGCGTCGTCGGCGTCCAGCGTGAGCTTCTGAGCGAGAAAGCTGACGGTGGCGCCATGGACGCCGTCCAGCTTCCGAATGGCCTGCTCCATTTTGGCGGCGCAGCTGGCGCAGTCCAGATCCAGCAGCTTGAACTGTTTTTTCATCACAAAAGACTCCTTTTTACAATTGATTTTGAATGGAGCAAACGCGGCGCGTTTTCGCACGCCGTCATTCTGCCACGTGCTCCATCCCCTGGTCCAGAATCGTACGTACGTGGCCGTCAGCCAGGGAATAAAAGACGGTCTTTCCCTCCCGGCGGTATTTGACCAGCTTGCTTTGCTTCAAGGCCCGGAGCTGGTGCGAGATGGCCGACTGCGTCATGCCCAGCAGCTGCGCGATGTCGCAGACGCACATTTCCGATTCGAACAGAACGTACAGGATTTTGATGCGGGTGGAGTCGCCGAAAAGCTTGAACAGCTCGGCCAGATCGTACAGGATCTCCTCATCCGGCATGTTCTGATTGACCTGATCGACGATCTCCTCATGCACGTGCATGTATTCGCAGCGTTCCACATCGCTCTCATTGGCGGAGGACATGTCAGGCACTCCTTTCTAAACATATGATTTATTGTTCATATGTTATTATATGCAGGGGAGAGAAAATGTCAACCCCCAATTTGCTCTTTGGCAGCGCGATGTGATCGCGGCGTCCTGCCGTCGGCAGTGCGCCCCGGACAGCTTAAAAAGCCGGCGGACGCAGCTGCGTCCGCCGGCTTTTTAAGCGCGTTAGAAGAGCGCGATCACCCGGTACATCAGGAAAAAGTGAAATACGGAGCCCGCCAGAATGAACAGGTGGAAAATCTCGTGGCAGCCGAAGCGGCGATTGTTTCGGCCGGGCCATTTAGCCGCATAGAGCACGCCGCCCACGGTATAGAGCACGCCGCCGCCCAGAAGCCAGAAGAATCCGGCGGCGGACAGGCTGCGGGACAGGGGCGCCAGGGCCGCTGCGCCCATCCAGCCCATGAAGATATAGATGCCGGCGGTGAGCCAACGGGGAGCGGTGATCCAGGCCAGGGTAAGGATCAGCCCCGCCAGCGCCAGCCCCCATACCGCGCCGAACAGGCTCCAGCCCCAAGCCCCCTGCTGCCGCAGGACCACCAGGCACATGGGGGTATAGGTACCGGCGATGAGGAAGTAGATGGAGGCGTGGTCGTATTTGCGCAGGCGAATGCGGCCCCTGATGCTGGTATTCAAGCAGTGGTAAAGGGTGCTGGCGGTGTAAAGTCCCACCATGCTCAGACCGTAGATCAAGAAGGAAACGAGGTGCCAGCCGTCCAATCCCATCCAAATGGAGCGCGCGAACAGCAGGAGCGTGCCTGCCAGGGCAAAAACAGCCCCTGCGCCGTGGGTAATGGCCGACCAGGGGCGCAGTCCGTCGTAGGGATCCCGGTCTTTTTCCCGAACTCTGCCCCGCCGGGCCTGGGGCTGAATGGGGTAGTAAAGCTGTCCCCGCATCCGGGGCAGCGCATTTTCCTGGTTCATACAGATCACCGCCTTATGAGATCAGTATACCACAGATCCTGATAAATAATCAATAGAAACTTTAGATATAATTTTTAAAATTATATTATGCGGCCATGCGACGGGGGATCGGAGCGGACAGGCGAACGGTATCCCGCGCCCGGTTTCACTAGTATGTCCAGGATTCCGGAAAAAACGCCCCCCGCTTCCGGCGGAAGCGGGGGGCGTATGGAACTGATTCAGGCCAGCTGGGCCTTGGACATCTCGGTCAGGGCGGTAAAAGCGGCCTTGTCGTTGACGGCCAGTTCGGCCAGCATCTTGCGGTTGATCTCCACGCCGGCCTTCTTCAGGCCGTTCATGAAGGTGGAGTAGTTCATCCCGTTCATCTTGCAGGCGGCGGAGATGCGGGTGATCCACAGGGAACGGAAGTCGCGCTTTTTCAGGCGGCGGCCGGTGTAGGCGTAGGACAGGGACTTCATGACCTGCTCGTTGGCCATCTTGAAGTGCTTGCTCTTGGCGCCCCAGTAGCCCTTCGCCAGCTTCAGGACTTTATTTCTTCTCTTGCGCGTCATCATCGCGCCTTTCACTCTAGCCATTGTCGATTAGCCTCCTATGTTAATGGTAAAAGATTCAGATTACTTATAGGGAATCATGCGCTTGATGGCGGGCTCGTTGGTCTTGTCCGCATAAGCGCCGGCGCGGAGGCCTCTCTTGCGCTTGGTATCCTTGCCGTGGCCGTTGAGCAGGTGGGACTTAAAGGCGTGGGCGCGCTTGACCTTGCCGGACTTGGTCAGATTGAATCTCTTCTTCGCGCCGCTGTGGGTTTTCAGTTTAGGCATGGTGGTTGACTCCTTTTCTGTTAAATCAGGGCGGGCCTATTTTTTCGCTTCCTTGGCGATCTTGGGGGAGAGGAAAATGGACATGTGCCGTCCGTCCAGCTTGGGGTCCTTGTCCAGCGCGGCCACCTCGCTGCACTGCTCGGCAAACTTGAGCAGCAGGCCCCGGCCGATATCGGTGTGGGCCATCTCGCGTCCGCGGAAGCGGACGGTGACCTTGACCCGGTTGCCTTCGGCCAGGAACTTCTGTGCGTTGCGGAGCTTGACGTTAAAGTCGTTCACGTCGATGCCCGGCGACATGCGGACTTCCTTGATCTCCACGACGTGCTGATTCTTCCGCGCCTCTTTTTCCCGCTTGGTCTGCTCAAACTTGAACTTTCCATAATCCATGAGCTTGCATACGGGGGGATTCGCGGTGGGCGAGATCTTTACCAGGTCCAAGTTCTGCTCGGCTGCGCGCTCCAGCGCTTCACGGCTGGACATGATGCCCAGCTGCTCGCCGTCCGCAGAGACCAGGCGGACCTCCTTGTCGCGGATCTCTTCGTTGATCTGATGACCCTGTTTGCTGATACGAAAGCACCTCCAATTCACATGCACGTTTACATACAAAAAACGCGGCTACCATTCCGGTACCCGCATCACACGGCAAGCCGCGCCGAAAAACCCGGCGCGTTACTGCTCCTGTTGACCTCTTTGCCGACCGGCTGGAGGTGAGGACGGGGGTACCGTTCCTGCTTTATTGTGCGTTGACAGTATAACAGAGCTCCGGCGCCTTGTCAATATAAAAATGTACCGGCGCGCGGCGCAGAATGCGATGGCGGCGTTTCCTGCCTCGCCCTGTAAAGGAAGTCCGGGGCGGCCATCCTTGGATGGCCGCCCGGAAGATCGTAGTCATCGCGCCCAGTCCCGGCTGCGGCCCACGGCCTTATGCCAGCCGGAGAGCAGGGATGCCCGCCGGCCTGGGTCCATGGCGGGACAAAAAGAGGTGTCACAGATCCACAGCTGCCGCAATTCGTCCAGATCCCGCCACAGCCCGACGGCCAGACCGGCCAGATAAGCGGCGCCCAGGGCGGTGGTCTCCCGAATCGCGGGGCGGCGCACCGTGCGCTCCAGGATATCGGCCTGGAACTGCATCAGGAACCGGTCCCGGCTGGCCCCGCCGTCGGCCCGGAGCTGGTTCAGAGGCAGGCCGGTGTCCGCCTCCATGGCCCGGACCAGATCGTAGACCTGATAGGCGATGGATTCCTGGGCGGCGCGGATGATATGCTCCCGCCGTGTGCCCCGGGTCAGGCCGACCAGCGTTCCGCGGGCGTACATATCCCAGTAGGGGGCGCCCAGGCCCGTGAAGGCGGGCACCAGATAGACCCCGCCGTTGTCTTCGACCTTTCGGGCGTAATATTCCGCGTCCCGGCTCTCCGTGAAAAAGCGAAGCTCGTCCCGCAGCCACTGGATGACCGCGCCGCCCACGAAGACGCTGCCTTCCAGGGCGTACTGCACCTTGCCGCCCAGTCCGACGGCGATGGTGGTCAGAAGGCCGTTGCGGCTGACGCAGGGTTCCGTCCCGGTATTCATCAGCAGAAAGCAGCCGGTGCCGTAAGTGTTTTTGGCATCGCCGGGCGAGAAGCAGGTCTGCCCGAACAGGGCGGCCTGCTGGTCGCCCGCCATGCCTGCGATGGGGACCCTGGCCCCCTGGATCTCGGTATAGCCGTAGATCTCGCTGGAGGAGCGGACCTGGGGCAGCATGGCGCGGGGAATGTCCAGCGCCTGGAGCAGGGTGTCGTCCCAGTCCAGCTTGCGGATATCGTAGAGCATGGTGCGGGAGGCGTTGGTGGGGTCGGTGGCGTGAACGGCCCCGCCGGTGAGCTTCCACAGCAGCCAGGAGTCCACAGTCCCGAAGAGGATATCGCCCCGGCGGGCCTTTTCCCGGGCGCCGTCCACGTGATCCAGCAGCCATTTGATCTTGGTAGCGGAAAAGTACGCGTCCGGAAGCAGCCCAGTGGTGGAGCGGATATGCGCCTCCAGGCCTTCCGCCGCCAGCTGGTCCACGAGGTCCGCCGTGCGGCGGCACTGCCAGACGATGGCGTTGTGGATGGGACGGCCGGTGTGCCGGTCCCACAGCACGGTGGTCTCCCGTTGGTTGGTAATGCCGATGGCGGCGAGGTCCCCGGCATCCACGCCGGACTGGGCCACCACCTCCATCATGACCGCGTACTGGGAGGACCAGATCTCCATGGCGTCGTGCTCCACCCAGCCCTCCCGGGGGTAATACTGGGTGAATTCCTTCTGCGAGACGGCCAGGATGTTCTGTGCCCGGTCAAAGAGGATGGCCCGGGAACTGGTAGTGCCCTGATCCAGGGCCAGAATGTAGTTGCCCATAGCACGGCTCCCTTTATCCCGTTGACTTAGTCTTCGCCGTACCCGTTCGGATGCGCGGCGTGCCACTTCCAGGCGGAAGCGATGATCTCCTCCACGCCGGTGTGTTTGGGCTGCCAGCGCAGTACCTCCATAGCCTTCCGGCTGGAGGCGATCAGGGTCGCCGGGTCGCCCGGACGGCGGGGCGCTTCCGTGACCGGGATGGGATGACCGGTGACCTTCCGGGCCGCCTCGATGATCTCGCGGTTGGAGAAGCCCTGGCCGTTGCCCAGATTGAAGGCGGCGGAGGGATTGCCCTGTTTCAGATAGTCCAGCGCCAGCAGGTGAGCGTCGATCAGATCCTCCACATGGATATAATCCCGCACGCAGGTGCCGTCCCGGGTGGGATAGTCGGCGCCGTAAAGGGAGAGACGCTCCCGCTTGCCCTGGGCGACCTGAAGAATGACGGGGATCAGATGGGTCTCGGGCCGGTGATCCTCCCCAATGGACCCGTCGTGCCAGGCGCCCGCCACATTAAAGTAGCGCAGCGCGCAGAATTTGAGGCCGTGGGCCTGGTCGCACCACCGGAGCATATGCTCCACGATGAGCTTGCTCTCCCCGTAAGGGTTGGTGGGCAGCTGGCGGTCGGTCTCCACAATGGGGATGTGCTCCGGCTCGCCATAAGTGGCGGCGGTGGAGGAAAAGACCAGATAGGGGACCTGGAATTCGATCATGGTCTCGATCAGGGAGAGTCCGGCGGTCACGTTGTTGCGGAAATAGCGCTCGGGTACGTCCATGCTTTCGCCCACCAGCGAATAGGCGGCAAAGTGGATGACCGCCTCGATGGATTCCTTCTGGAACACCTCCCGCAGAAACGCGCGCTCGCCCACGTTCCCCACATAGAGCCGCCCGCCTTTGAGGGCGGCGCGGTGGCCCTTGGACAGGTCGTCCACGACCGCCACGTCCGCGCCCGCCTCCAGCAGGGAGGCCACACAGTGGGAGCCGATATACCCGGCGCCGCCGGTCACTAGGATCGCCATAATCACATTACCTCCATTATCTATAACGTTTCAAGCAGGAAACGGCCGATGCTCTCCATGGCCTCGTTGGCTTTTTTCATGGGGAACATCTGGAATACGTGCCAAAGTTCCGTCCATACCTCCAGCTTGCAGGGGACGTTGGCCTGGACCAGCCGGTCCCGCAGGCGGATGGAGTCGGACAGCAGCAGCTCGTTGGTGCCCGCCTGAATGAGGGTGGGCGGAAAGTGCTTCAAATCGCCGAAGAGGGGAGAGAGCAGGGGAGAGGACCAGTCCTGCCCCCGGGCGTAAGCGTCCCGCACGGCGTAGATATAATTGAGGGTGAGCACCGGGTCGATCTCCGCGCGCTCCTGATAGGACTTGCCGCTGGCGGTCATGTCGGTCCAGGGGGAGAGCAGGATGAGGGCGCGGGGCAGTCGGCGCTGGGCCGCGCGGAGCTGATGGGTGAGCACCAGGGCCAGATTGCCTCCGGCGGAGTCGCCGGCCACCACCACGTCCCGGGCGCCGAACCCCTGGTACATCAAGTGATCCCAGGCCGCCGCAGCGTCCTCCACGGCGGCGGGGTAGGGGTGCTCCGGCGCCAGACGGTATTCAAAGGTCAGCACCGGGTAACCGGACACGTGGGCCAGCTTGGAGGCAAGAATGCGGGAATACCCGAGGGTACCGCTGGTATAGCCGCCGCCGTGACAGTAGAGGATGCATCGCCGCCGGTCGTAGCCACGGCTGGGGCGAACCCAGGCGGCGTTCATAAAACCGAGCTGGAAGGGCTCCCAGCTCATACCCGCCATGGGGGCTACCAAACGGCCCAGCAGCTCCTGCCCCTTGCGCTGCTTGTCCAGATCTTCCGGGTCCATGGTCTCGGGCGTGGCCGCGGAGTGGATGGCCTTCAGCGCGCGCAGGAACGGGTCCAGACGCCGCTGCTCAGCCTCGCGCCGCTGCTCCGGCGTACGCCGGGCCAGCTTCATGTGGGGACGGTCCTGCTCCATAAAAATCCTTCCTTCCGCCGCCCTGCGCGGCATAAATCAGACCAAACCGCTCTCGGGGCAAAATGGGCCTGGCCGTCCGGCGATCCGGCGGGTGGGATGTTGCACCCTGCCGGAAACGCCCACAGCCGCAGTGCCTGCATGTGCTTTGCACGGCGGCACGGCGCCGCCCTGCAAAGCACATGCAAAGCGGCTGCTTCCGCAGGCATTATTATAGCATGCCCGGCTGTTAAAAGGAAGGGGAAGATACGGCAGGTTTCCCCTTGTGGCGCGTGCCGTAACGTGGTATGCTAAAGAAAACGGAGTTGGACGAGGGGGGCGGGAACATGGCGAAGGACCGGCGGGGCGGCAAGCCGGAGTGGTATCCGCTGGACAACGCGGGCGTACTGTACTCCGCCATTCAGAAGGAGAACTATTCCGCCATCTACCGCTTTTCCGCCGTCATGGCCGCTCCGGTGGACCCCGACGCCCTCCAGCGGGCGGTGGAGCGGACCATGCCCCGCTTTCCCAGCTTTGCCGTGCGGATCAAACGGGGGGCGTTCTGGCATTATTTCGAGCCCAACCATGCCGCCGGTCCCTTCGTGAAGCCGGATATCGCCAATCCCTGCCAGCCGGTGCGCTTCCAGGAGGACAACGGCTGGCTGGTGCGGTTTTACTACTATGAAACGCGCATCTCGCTGGAGGTCTTCCATGCGGTGAGCGACGGCGCTGGGGCGCTGGTCTTTTTCAAGACCCTGCTGGCGGTCTATCTGCGGGAACTGGGCCATATCATTCCCAATACCTGCGGGATCCTGGATGTGGACGAGCCGCCCCGTCCGGAGGAGCGGGAGGACGCCTATGAGCGTTATGCCACGGTAAAGGCCCGGCGGTCCGGCCTGGAAAAGAAGGCCTATCCGAATACCGGAACGCCGGAGCCCTTTTATACCCTGAATGTGACCATGGGCTTTTTGCCGGTGGATCAGCTGAAGGCCCGGGCGAAGGGATACGGTGTGTCGATCACGGAGTATCTGACGGCGGTGCTGCTGAAGGTTATCGTGGACAAGCAGCACCGGGAGCGCCCCCGCCGGGAGAAGCCGGTGGCGCTGGCCATCCCCATCAACCTGCGGGCCTGGTTCCCGTCGGAGACGCTGCGCAATTTCATCCTGACCGTACGCCCCTGCATCGATCCCTCGCTGGGGGAGTATACCTTCGCGGAGGTGGTCTCCCAGGTCCACCACTTTCTGCGGCTGAATATCAACCGCCAGCAGATGCAGGCCCTGTTGACGGGCAACGTGAAGTTTACCACCAACCGATTGCTGCAGATCGTGCCCATCGTGCTGAAAAACCCGGTGATGGCCCTGGGCTACCGCCTTTCAGGCGTGCGGCCCTATTCGGGTACCTATACCAATCCCGGCCCCTTCCCGGTGCCGGAGGAGATGGCCCCCCACATCCGCCGCATGGAGGTTATTTTGGGGCAGGCCACCAATCCGCGGGTCCACTGCGCCTCCATCAGCTACGGCAATACCATGGAGATCACGTTCGCCGGGACCCTTCAGGAGACCGATACCGAGCGGGATTTCTTCCGCTTCCTGGTGCGGGAGGGCATCCCCGTAAAGGTGGAGAGCAACCGCACGGTCCGCTCCGAACTGATGTTTTAAGGAGGCGTCCCAATGTCCTATTGTGTCAACTGCGGGGTGGAGCTGGACGCCACCGCGTCCTTCTGCCCGCTGTGCCATACGCCGGTGCTCAACCCCGGCCAGCCGGTGGACGAGCACGCGCCCAAGCCCTTTCCCACCCAGCGGGGCGAGGTGGCGCCCGCCTCCAAACGGGAGCTGGCGCTGCTCATCACGGCCATGCTGGCCTCGGTGGCGGTATGCTGCGGCGTGCTCAATCTGTTTTTGAACCAGCAGCGGCCGTGGTCGCTTTACGTCATCGGCGCGGCGGTGATGCTGTGGATCTGGTTCGTGCCGCCGCTGCTGGCCCGGGGGATGCACTTGCTGCTGCGGCTTTTGCTGGATGTGGCGGCGGTGGCCATCTATGTGTTCCTCATCTCCGTGGATCTGGACGGGCGAAGCTGGTTCTGCGGTCTGGCGCTGCCCATCATTCTGTGGGGCGGCGCGATCCTGCTGCTGCTGGGGCTGGTGCTGCGGGTCTACCGGCGAAGCGTCCTTACCAGTGTGACCATCCTCATCGGCAGCGTCGGCGTGCTTTTGTTCGGAGTGGAATTTTTCCTGGACCGCTGGCTTTCCGGGTCCTGGGAGCCCTCCTGGTCGGTGGTGGTGCTGGCCGTCTGCGCCGGGCTGACCATCCCGCTTCTGGTCATCCGCAGGGTGCCCTCTCTCCGGGAGGAGGTGCGCAGGCGCTTCCACCTGTAAGGCACGGGCGCTGATATGCAGAATAAAACGAATATTATGCATAATGTGGGAAAAATATCGGAAAAATACGGGGGTCAATTCGCATATTTATGCGAATTGACCCTTGCTTTTTCCAAGGGCGCGTGGTACACTGTTTCCAACATCAGAAAACAGTATCACAACGGAGGTCATTACCATGTCTGAGATCAAAAAAGTCGTGCTTGCCTATTCCGGCGGCCTGGATACGTCCATCATTATCCCCTGGCTGAAAGAGAACTACAACGACCCCGAGATCATCGCCGTCTCCGCCGACGTGGGCCAGGGCGACGAACTGGACGGTCTGGAGGAGAAAGCCATCAAGACCGGCGCGGCCAAGCTGTACATCGAGGACCTGGTGGACGAGATGGTGGACGACGTCATCATCCCCTCCATGCAGATGGGCGCCAAATATGAGGATTATCTGCTGGGCACCGCCTTTGCCCGGCCCATCATTGCCAAACGGCTGGTGGAGATCGCCCGGAAGGAGGGGGCGGACGCCATCTGCCACGGCTGTACCGGCAAGGGCAACGATCAGGTCCGTTTTGAACTGGCCATCAAGCGTTTCGCCCCGGAGATGAAGATCATCGCCCCCTGGCGGGAGTGGTCCATCAAGGGCCGGGACGAGGAGATCGACTACGCCGAAGCCCACAACGTGCCCCTGAAGATCTCCCGTGAGACCAACTATTCCAAAGACAAGAACCTGTGGCACCTCAGCCATGAGGGCCTGGACCTGGAAGACCCGGCCAGCGAGCCTCAGTACGACAAGCCCGGTTTCCTGGAGATGAGCGTGTCTCCCGCTATGGCCCCCGACCAGGCCACCTACGTGACCCTGGACTTTGCCCAGGGCGTGCCTGTGGCCATCGACGGCGAGCAGAAGAAGGCCAGCGATATCATCCGCAAGCTGAACCAGCTGGGCGGGGCCAACGGTATCGGCCTGCTGGACATCGTGGAGAACCGGCTGGTGGGCATGAAGGACCGCGGCGTATACGAGACCCCCGGCGGCGCCATTCTCTACCGCGCCCATGAGGTGCTGGAGATGATCACCATCGACAAGGACACCAAGCATATGAAGCAGAAGCTGGCGGTGGACTTTGCCGACCTGGTCTACAACGGCAAGTGGTTCACACCCCTGCGGGAGGCGCTGTCCGCGTTTGTGACCGCGACCCAGAAGCATGTGACCGGGACCGTGAAGCTCAAGCTTTACAAGGGCAACATCATCACCGCCGGCGTTACCTCTCCCGAGACCCTTTATTCCGAGAATCTGGTCACCTTTGAGGAGAGCGATTACAACCAGAACGACGCCACCGGCTTTATCAACCTCTGGGGCCTGCCGGATACGGTGCAGGCGCTGCGGGAGCAGGGGAAGCTGTAATCGGTAAAAAGGCTCCGCCTTTTCGGCGATTCGGCTGCAGGCCGCCGCGCGCACTCGCCGCGCCTGCACGCCTGGGGCCTGAGCGGTATGCCTGCCCGGCGCATGTCCGAGCAAACACGATCGGAATTGACTTGCCGCTTCGGCGGCAGAGCTGTGATGCTGAGGAAGGCGGCGGCTGGCCGCCGCCTTCGCCTTAGGAAGGAGCGATACTATGAAACTCTGGGCAGGCCGGTTCCAAAAGGAGACCGATACCCTGGTCAATGATTTTAACTCCTCGATCTCCTTTGACGCGCGGATGTACAAGGAGGATATTGCAGGCTCCATCGCCCATGCGGCCATGCTGGGCAAGCAGGGGATCATCGAGGCGCACGAGGCGGAAAAGATCATCGGCGGCCTCCAGGCCATCCTGGCGGACATCGAGGGCGGCCGGGTGGAGTTCTCCCTGGAGAACGAAGATATCCACATGAATATCGAGACCATGCTCACCCAGCGGATCGGGGACACGGGCAAGCGCCTGCACACCGCCCGCAGCCGGAACGACCAGGTGGCCGTGGATTTCCGCCTCTTTGTCAAAGAGGAGATCCCGCAGATGATCGCCCAGGTGCTGGATTTGGAGCGGGTGCTGATCCAGAAGGCAAAGGCCAATCTGGAGACCGTTATGCCCGGCTATACCCACCTCCAGCGGGCCCAGCCCACCACCTTTGGCCACTATATGATGGCCTATGCCAATATGCTCAAGCGGGATGTGACCCGTCTGGAGGACTGCCTGGAACGGATGGATGAGTGCCCGCTGGGGGCCGGCGCTCTGGCTGCCTCCACCTATCCGGTGGACCGCTTCGCCACCGCCGCCGCCCTGGGCTTTCGGAAGCCCACGGATAACTCCATGGATTCCGTCTCCGACCGGGACTTCGCCATCGAGCTGCTTTCGGCCTGCTCCATTTTGATGATGCACCTGTCCCGCTTTTCGGAGGAGATCATCCTCTGGTGCTCCTGGGAGTTCAAGTATGTGGAGCTGGACGACGCTTATTCCACCGGCTCTTCCATCATGCCGCAGAAGAAAAACCCCGACGTGGCCGAACTGGTCCGGGGCAAGACCGGACGGGTGTACGGTTCGCTCGTTACCCTGCTCACCGTCATGAAGGGCCTGCCGCTGGCCTATAACAAGGACATGCAGGAAGATAAGGAGTGCGTGTTCGACGCCATCGACACGGTAAAAATGTGCCTGCCGGTGTTTACCGCGATGCTGGATACCCTGACCGTCAAGGAAAAAAATATGCACCGCGCGGCCGCGGGCGGCTTCATCAACGCTACAGATTGCGCCGACTACCTGGTCAAAAAGGGTATGCCCTTCCGGGAGGCGTATATGATCGTGGGGCGGCTGGTGAATATGTGCATCAAGACCGGAGAGACCCTGGACACCTTGCCGCTGAAGGACTTCCGTTCGGTTTCCGGCGTGTTCGACGCCGATGTGTATCAGGCGCTGGAACTGAAGACCTGCGTCAACGGCCGCAAAGTCTACGGCGGCCCGGCCAAAGAGGCAGTGGAGCGGCAGATCGAAGCCATCGAGCAGTTTGTGAGGGAGCGGACATGATGGGGGAACGGGCCGCCGGAGACGATCGCGCCGAGCGGCGCGCACAAGCGTTTTGCCGCAGGCAAAACCTTGGCGCAGGGGCAATTGAATTGCCCCGAGCAGGTGAAATCAACGGGGGTCCCCACGGGGCCGGCCCCGTGGGGCGCTGCGGCGGCCCGGCCAAAGAGGCAGTGGAGCGGCAGATCGAAGCCATCGAGCAGTTTGTGAGGGAGCGGACATGATGGGAAAACCGGTCATCTACATCGACGGTCAGGAGGGCACAACCGGCCTGCAGATCGATAAACGCTTGGGCAGCCGGGACGATATCGAGCTGCTGCGTATCCGCGAGGATAAACGCAAGGATCTGGAGGAGCGCAGAAGGCTCATCAACGAGGCCGATCTGGTATTTCTCTGCCTGCCGGACGCCGCCGCGGCGGAGGCGGTGAGCCTCATCGAAAATCCCAATACCCGGGTTATTGACGCATCCACCGCCCACCGGACCGCCCCCGGCTGGGTGTACGGCTTCCCGGAGCTGTACAAGGACCCGGAGCAGACCATTGGGACGGCCCGCTTCGTGGCCAACCCCGGCTGCCATGCCACGGGCTTTCTGGCCACGGTGGCCCCGCTGATCCAGATGCGCATCCTGCATCCGGATTACCCCCTGACCTGCTATTCCCTCACCGGCTACTCCGGCGGAGGAAAGAAGATGATCGCCCAGTACGAGGGGGAGGAGAAGCCGGAAGAGCTGTACGCCCCGCGTACTTACGGCACCACCCTCAAGCACAAGCATCTGGCCGAGATGCAGAAGATCTCCGGCCTGGAGGCGCCGCCGGTGTTCTGCCCCATCGTGGATGACTACGAGAAGGGCATGGCCACCACGGTGATGCTCCATAACCGTTATCTGAAGGGGCAGCCCACCGCCCGGGAGCTGAGTCTCATCCTGGCGGCCTATTACGCCAAGCAGCCCGTCGTGCGCGTGGCGCCTTATACGCAGCAGCCGCAGTTCCTCGCGTCCAACGTGCTGGCCGGGTCCGACGGGTTGGAGATCACCGTCAGCGGCCATGAGCGGCAGAGCATCCTGACCGCCCGCTTTGACAACCTGGGCAAGGGCGCGTCCGGCGCGGCGGTACAGAACATGAATCTGATGCTGGGGTTTGCGCCCACGGCCGGACTCAGCCTGTAGGAGGAGAAGAAGATGAAACAAGTACCCGGCGGCGTGACCGCCCCCAAGGGATTTACCGCGTCCGGCGTCCACTGCGGCGTCAAAAAGGGCAAGGGGGACGGCAATCAGCCCCCCACGAGCAAGATGCCGGAGGTGCTGGAGGGAAAAAAGGATCTGGCGCTCATCGTCTCCGAGCAGCCCTGTGCGGCGGCGGCCGTGTATACCATGAACCGGGTGAAGGCCGCGCCGCTGTATGTGACGATGGACCACCTGGAAAACGGCGAGGCCCAGGCCATCGTGGCCAACTCCGGAAACGCCAATGCCTGCGCCCCCAACAGCCATGAGCATGCCGAGGAGATGTGCGCCCTGGCGGCCCGGGCCACGGGGCTCAAACCCTCCGACTTTGTGGTGGCCTCCACCGGCGTCATCGGGCAGGAGCTGAACATCGCCGCCATCCGGGCGGGGATGCCCGCGGCGGCGGCGGCTCTGTCCAGGGACGGCTCCGACGCGGCGGCCAACGCCATCATGACCACCGACACGGTGAAGAAGGAACTCTCCGTGACCTGCCTTGTGGGGGGAAAAACGGTCACCATCGGCGCCATCGCCAAGGGCTCCGGCATGATCCACCCCAATATGGGCACGATGCTCTGCTTCGTCACCACCGACTGCGCCATCACCCACGAGCTGCTCGCCGAGGCCCTCCATGAGATCGTCCCCCGCACCTTCAACCGGGTCACAGTGGACGGCGATACCTCCACCAACGACATGTGCGTGGTGCTGGCCAACGGTATGGCGGGCAACGCGCTGCTCGAGTGGAAGGACGACGGCTATACCGTTTTTTATAAGACGCTGTACGGTGTCTTTGAGCAGCTGGCCCGCAATATCGCCGCCGACGGCGAGGGCGCCGGAAAGCTGATCACCGGTACAGTGCGCGGCGCCCGCAGCGAGGAGAGCGCCGAGCGCCTGGGCAAGGCAGTGGTGGGGTCTTCCCTGGTCAAGGCGGCCATGTTCGGCTCCGACGCCAACTGGGGACGGGTGCTCTGCGCCATGGGCTACTCCAAGGCCCCCTTCCGGCCGGAGTATGTGGACGTGAAATTCGCCTCTGCCGTGGGGGAGGTCCTGGTGTGCCGGCAGGGCGCCGGGGTGGACTTCGACGAGGCCCTGGCCAAGAGTATCCTGAGCCAGGATGAGGTCGTCATTGACGTGGACCTGCACGAGGGCGACCATCAGGCCACCTGCTGGGGCTGCGATCTGACCTATGATTACGTAAAGATCAACGGCGATTACCGGACCTGAGCCGGCGAGCGGCCCCGCCCCGGAAACCGGGCCGGCGCGGGAGATTTTAAGCTTGGAGTGAGGCGCGATGTCCTATTCCCACGTGGAGCGGGCCCAGGTGCTGGCGGAGGCCCTGCCCTATATCCAAACATACTACGGAAAGACCGTGGTGGTCAAATACGGCGGCAACGCCATGATCTCGGAGGCGCTGCGCCAGGCGGTCATCTCCGATATCATCCTGCTCCATCTGGTGGGCATCCGTGTGGTGGTGGTCCACGGCGGCGGGCCGGAGATCACCGACATGCTGCGGAAGATCGGGAAAACGTCCCGCTTTGTGGATGGCCTGCGCTATACGGACGAAGAGACCATGGACATCGTGCAGCAGGTGCTCTGCGGCAAGGTGAACAAAAATCTGGTGGCCACGCTCAACCGCATGGGGGGAAAGGCCATCGGTCTTTGCGGCATGGACGCGGGGCTGTTCCAGGCCAAAATGCTGGACGAAAAATACGGCCTGGTGGGCGAGATCACGCAGGTGGACCCGCGCCTGGTGGTGGATGCCCTGGAGGATGGCTACATCCCGGTGGTCTCTACCGTAGCCCAGGGCGTCGACGCCGATACCGCCTATAATATCAATGCGGATACCGCCGCGGCCAAGCTGGCGGTGGCCCTGGGCGCGGAGAAGCTGATCCTGCTCACGGACGTGCGGGGCCTGCTCCGGGATCCCGGGGACGAAGGGACACTCCTCCGGGTGGTGGAGCTCTCCCGGGTGCCCGGCCTGATCAAAGACGGGGTCATCCAGGGCGGCATGATCCCCAAGGTGGACTGCTGCGTGGAGGCGGTGCGCTCCGGGGTGAAGCGCACCCATATCCTGGACGGGCGCATCCCCCATTCCATCCTGATCGAGCTGTTGTCCGACGAGGGCATCGGCACCATGCTGCTGTAGGGGGGCGGAAAAACGTGGATCATTCTGAATTAACGGCGCTGGACCGCCGGTATGTCATGCAGACCTACGGTCGCTTTGATGTGGACATCGACCATGGGACAGGGGCCACCCTGTACGACCTGGCGGGGCGGGAGTACATCGACTTCACCTCCGGCATCGGCGTGTGCTCCATCGGGTATGCAAACCCCAAGTGGGCGGACGCCGTCGCCGCCCAGGCGGCGAAGCTCGGGCATGTGTCCAACCTGTTTTATACCCAGCCCTGCGCCAAGCTGGCCGAACAGCTGTGCACCCGCGCCGGCATGGCGGCGGCTTTCTTTGCAAACTCCGGCGCGGAAAGCAACGAGGGCGTCATCAAGCTGGCCCGCAAATACAGCTTTGACAAGTACGGCAAGGGGCGGGGGACCATCATTACCCTGAAAAATTCCTTCCACGGGCGTACCATCACCACTTTGACCGCCACCGGGCAGGACGTGTTCCACAACTACTTTTTCCCCTTTGACGAGGGATTCCGCTATGCCCGGGCGGGCAGTATGGACAGTGTGCAGGAGGTAGCGGGCCACGATGTGTGCGCCGTCATGCTGGAGCTGGTACAGGGCGAGGGCGGCGTACTGCCCATGGAGCCGGACTTCGTCCACGACCTGGCGCTGCTCTGCGCCGAGCGGGACTGGCTGCTGCTGGTGGACGAGGTACAGACCGGGATCGGCCGCACGGGTACGCTCTTTGCCTTTCAGCAATACGGCATCCTCCCCGACGCGGTCTCCTTCGCCAAGGGCATCGCGGGCGGCCTGCCCATGGGCGGATTTTTGGCCAGCGACCGTACCCGGGCGGTCCTGGGTCCCGGTACCCACGCCACCACCTTCGGCGGCAACCCCATCTGTGCCGCCGCCGCCCAGGTGGTGCTGGATACCCTGGATGAGGATGCCCTGGCTGCGGTCCGCGCAAAGGGGGAATATCTGCGCGCTCGCATCGAGGCGCTGGGCTCCCCCTATCTGGGGGCCACGCGGGGCCTGGGCCTGATGATCGGCGTGGAGGTCAAGGGCGGCGCGACCAACCGGGAGCTGGCCGGACGGCTGATCCAAAACGGCCTGCTGGTGCTGACGGCGGGAACGGCCCTTCGGCTGCTGCCTCCGCTGACCATCACGCAGGAGGAACTCGATCGGGGACTGGCCATTCTGGAGGAGACCCTGCTGTGACCGGCCCTGCGGCGGGGAGAAACGATGAGAATAAAACGCCCGCGCGGAGACTTGTCCCGCTGCCGGCATTGATGAGGTGAAAAACATGCAAAAGGACCTGCTCAAGCTGTTGGATCTGTCCCGGGAGGAGATCACCAAGATCCTCAACGTGGCCGACCAGATGAAGTACAACCAGAAGCACAACCTGACGCACAATTACCTTGCGGGCAAGACGCTGGCCATGATCTTTGAAAAGAACTCCACCCGCACCCGCGTCTCCTTTGAGACCGGCATGTACCAGCTGGGCGGCCACGCGCTTTTCCTCTCCGGCAAGGAAAGCCAGATCGGCCGGGGCGAGCCCATCGAGGATACGGCCCGGGTGCTCTCCCGGTACTGCGACGGCATCATGATCCGCACCTACGGCCAGGACGAAGTGGAAACGCTGGCCCGGTATGCCTCCATCCCCGTGATCAACGGGCTGACCGATTTTGCCCACCCCTGTCAGGTGCTGGCGGACCTGATGACCATCCGGGAACACATGACCCGCCTGGAGGGCCTGAAGCTCTGCTTCATCGGGGATGGGAACAACATGGCCAACTCCCTCATCGTGGGCGGTCTCAAGTGCGGCATGGACGTGAGCGTGGCCTGTCCGGAGGGCTATGATCCGGATCCGAAGGTGCTGGTTTTTGCCCAAAGTGCGGCCGGTGCGGCGTTCCGGCTCTGCCGCAGACCGGAGGAGGCCGCCGCGGACGCCGACGTGGTCATCACCGACGTATGGGCCTCCATGGGCCAGGAAGAGGAGCGGGCCAAGCGCGCTTTGGCGTTCGCCGGTTACCAGGTCAACGACGCTCTGATGGAGCTGGCGCATCCCGGCGCCATGGTGCAGCACTGCCTACCTGCCCACCGGGGGGAGGAGATCACTGCGGAGGTCTTCGAACAGCACGCGGGCGAGATCTTTGACGAGGCGGAAAACCGCCTCCACGCTCAGAAGGCGGTCATGTACCTGCTCATGGGCGGTGAAAAAACGCTGTAAGAGCAAAACGACGGCGCCCCGCTCCGATTTGCGGAGGGGAGCGCCGTTTCCGTGTAAACGTCAAATCGCACGGCGCGCAAAAAGGCCGCCATCTCAGTGTGTAGGTATTGAGACGGCGGTCAATTATGTTTTGGGAATCCCGCATTCTTGGGGAGCGCTCTTGGGGAGGAAGGGCTGCGCCCATGCTTTATCCGTCTGGCACGGCACAGGCGCGTTGTGCAGGCGCCAAGCCGGGCAGCGGTAGGGAACCGGATTGTTTCCTTTTGCGCTCTCAATCAGGCTGTAGATCACAGCGCTGAACCGGGCGCCGGCCGGCGTGTTGCAAGGGCCCATTCTTCCGGGCCGTCACAAAGGGCTTTAGGCTGCGCCCGGCACGGTTGTTGCTCAGTTCCGGCCTGCCGCCCTCCAGACAGCGCAACAGATACGGCCACTGCTCCGGCGGATAGTGAAGCGCTTTCCCCAGGGCGGGTTCGGGCGCCGTTGTGGCACTGGCCGCATTTGCCCACGCCAACAGAGCGCCCTAAACCGGTTTCTCCCGTTCCAGCCGCCTTCCGTACCGTTCCTCCGGCGTCAGCTCCATGAGTGACCGCTCCAGTTGAAACAGCCTGGTGCAATAACACTCACCGGCTGCCGCCGGAGAATCCTGCCGCTTCTCCTCTTCAGCCGCGACCCGCTTGGCTGGGCTCGCGGCTGGTTTCTTTGTACAAAAAAGGGACGCGGAATGCCCGCGTCCCCGCATTGCATCGGATCAGCCCGGAGGCCAAGTCATGTCCCGGCCCGCCAGCACGTGAAAGTGCAGGTGGGGAACGGTCTGCTGCCCCTGTTCTCCAATGTTGGAAACGACCCGGTAGCCCTGCTCCGCAAAGCCGAGCTCCTTGGCCAGTGCGGCAATGACGGAGAAGATGTGGCCCACCACAGCCTCGTTTCCCGTGCTGATGTGGGCGGCGGACGGGATGTGGGCTTTGGGCACCACCAGAAAGTGGGTGGGCGCCTGGGGGTCGATGTCATAGAAGGCATAGCACAGCGCATCCTCATACACCTTCTTGGAGGGGATTTCCCCGGCAATGATCTTACAGAACAGACAATCGGACACGATAAGACCTCCTCTCTGAAATTACCTGCGTCCCCATCCCGGCCCGGCCGGGATGGGGACCCTTTGATTACCGCTGCTCGGGCGAAGGGATCCGCTCTGCACCAAGGGTTTGCCCGGGGCAAGCCCTTGCGCGCCGCACCTGCGGCGAGGGGCGGCTTACCGTCCCAGCTTGGCGTGGACGAGATCGTCCACCGTGGCCAGCGCATCGTCCAGCTTCATCACGTCGGAACCGCCGCCCATGGCGGAGTCCGGCTTCCCGCCGCCCTTGCCGCCGCAGACTGCGGTAACAGAGCGGATGATCTCCCCGGCCTTGACGCCCCGGGACACGGCCTGCTTGCCGCAGACGGCCAGGAAGGTGATCTTCCCGTCCGTTACGCTGGACAGGACGGCCACCACGTTTGCATCCTTGTCCTTCAGGAAATCGCCCATCTTGCGCAGCTGGTCGGCGCCGGCATCGTTGAGGGTCGCGGTGAGCACCTTCAGGCCGTCCACGTCCTTGGCGCCCATCAGGAAGCGCCCCGCTTCGCCCATGGCGTCCTTGGCGCGGAAGGCGTCCACCATGTGGCGCAGCTCGCGGATCTCCTGGATCTCCTGCATGGCCTTGGAAACGATATCGGCAGGCTTGGCTTTCAGCGCCTCTGCCACGGCGTTGATCGTACAGCAATTGCCGCGCATGCACTCCAGCGTGGCCTGGCCGGTGATGGCCTCGATCCGGCGGACGCCGCTGGCCACGGAGAACTCGCTTTCAATGTGGAACGGCCCGACCTTTGCCGTGTTGTCCAGATGAGTGCCTCCGCAGAACTCCACGGAATAGCCGTCCCCCATGTCGACGACCCGGACCGTATCGCCGTACTTCTCACCGAACAGGGCGATGGCGCCCCGCTGCCTGGCCGCTTCGATGGGAAGCACGTCCGTACGGATGGGATAGCCCTCCAAAACCGCGTCGTTCACCATGGCCTCCACCTGTTGAAGCTCCTCGGCCGTCATGGCGGAGAAGTGGGTAAAGTCGAAGCGCAGACGGTCGGGCTCCACCAGGCTGCCGGCCTGCTGCACGTGGTCGCCCAGCACGGTGCGCAGGGCCTTGTCCAACAGGTGGGTGGCGGAGTGGGCGCGCATGACGGCCCGGCGGCGCTGGCCGTCGATCTGGGCGCAGACGGCGTCGCCGACCTTCAAAACGCCCTCCACCAGCTTGCCGTAGTGCATATACTTGCCGCCCTTGTTCTTCTGCACGTCGGTCACTTCAAAGCAGACGCCCCGGTCGCCGGCAATGACGATCTGTCCGTGGTCGGCCACCTGGCCGCCCATCTCGGCGTAGAAGGGGGTCTTGTCCAGGACCACGATGCCCTCCACGCCGGGCATCAGTTCTTCGGCCGGTTCGTTTTCCACCGCCAGGGCCACGACCTTGGCTCCGGGGAATGTGGAGTGTTCATAGCCTACAAATTCGGTCTCGGGCACGTCCTTGCCGAACTCCACGCCGGCCCAGCCCAGATCGCCCAGGGCCTCCCGGGCCTTGCGGGCCCGTTCCTTCTGCTCCTGCATCAGCGTCTGAAAGCCGTCCTCGTCCACCGTCATGCCCTGCTCCTCCACCATCTCGCGGGTCAGGTCGATGGGGAAGCCGTAGGTGTCGTACAGCTTGAAGGCGTCGGCGCCGGAGAAGACGCCTTCGCCCTTCTCCTTGTGCCCCGCCAGCAGATCGCTGAAAATGCGCATGCCGCCGTCGATGGTGCGGGCGAAGTTTTCTTCCTCGGTGCGGATGACCTTGGTGATATAGTCCTGCCGCTCCCGCAGCTCGGGGTAGTGGCCCTCGTTCTCCTGGATGACGGTATCGCACACCTCGTACAGGAAGGGCTCGTTGACGCCCAGCAGCTTGCCGTGGCGGGCGGCCCGCCGGAGCAGGCGGCGCAGCACGTAGCCCCGGCCTTCGTTGGAGGGGAGCACGCCGTCGCAGATCAGGAAGGTGGCGGAGCGGATGTGGTCGGTGATGACCCGCAGGGACACGTCCTTGGCGGCGGTCTCTCCATAATGGGCGTGGGTGATCTGACTGACCTTGTTGGTGATGTTCATCACCGTGTCCACGTCAAAGAGGGAGGCCACCTCCTGGCATACGCAGGCCAGCCGCTCCAGGCCCATGCCGGTGTCGATGTTCTTCTGCTTAAGCTCGGTGTAGTGGCACTCCCCGTCGTTGTTGAACTGAGAGAACACCACGTTCCATACCTCGATATACCGGTCGCAGTCGCAGCCTACGGTGCAGCCGGGCCTGCCGCAGCCCCACTGCTCGCCCCGGTCGTAGTAGATCTCCGAACAGGGGCCGCAGGGGCCGCTTCCGTGCTCCCAGAAGTTGTCCTCCTTGCCGAACTTGAAAATGCGCTGGGCGGGTATGCCGATCTCCTCGTTCCAGATGCGGAAGGCCTCGTCGTCGGCGGGGGTGGTCTCGTTGCCGGCGAAGACGGAAGGGTAGAGCCGGTCGGGTTCCAGACCCACCCACTCGGGGCTGGTCAAAAACTCCCAGGCCCAGTGGATGGCCTCCCGCTTGAAATAATCCCCAAAGGAGAAGTTGCCCAGCATCTCAAAATAGGTGCCGTGGCGGGCGGTATGGCCGATGTTCTCGATGTCGCCGGTGCGGATGCACTTCTGGCAGGTGGTCACGCGGCGGCGGGGAGGCTCCTGCTCCCCGGTGAACCAGGGCTTCATGGGCGCCATGCCGGAGTTGATGAGCAGCAGGGAGGCGTCGTTCTGGGGAATGAGGGAAAAGCTGGGCAGGCGCAGATGGCCCTTGGTCTCGAAAAAGGAAAGGAACATCTCGCGCAGCTCGTTCAGGCCGAATTTTTTGGGCATGGGTAGATCAAACTCCTCTTTTTCTAAAAATAAAGCTCCGCCCCCGGTTCAGGGGCGAAGCATTGATTACTCCGCGGTACCACCCTGATTCGCGCCCCAATCGCCGGGCGCGCCTCATTGCATCCGATAACGGGGATGGGACGGCCTGCTCGTCGCAGGCGGCTCGGAGGCGGCCGCAGGGTTCGCGTGGCCGAGGGGCTTCCACCGTCTCCCTCTCGCTTTGGGCTGCAAAACCAAGCTCTTCTCGTCAAAGCCTCAATTATTTTATCATAAAATCGCAGCTTGTCAATCCCCTGCAGAGGAGTCCCGGCGGGGACGCGGCGCCCCGCAAAGCCCGGCCGGGCGGCGGCTCCGGCCGGAGCGGCGGCAGGGGGCCGAAACAGAGTCTCACTCCCGGGCCAGAGCGGTCAGACACCGTACGGCGCCGGCGTCGGTGGCGGGGTATTCTTCCTCCGGCGGGCAGGCCCCGCCGCTGAAATGGACGCAGGGATTATGCGTGGCCGAGCGGTCCAGCCGGGCGGTCTTCAGGGAGGCATGGAGCTGACGGCAGCCGGTGCGCTCCAGCAGCCAGGCGGCGTTGTTCAGCCGCACGCCGCAGCCGGGCAGGATCTCGATCCGTCCGGCCGCGTATTCCCGCATGGCGCGTATGGTGTCCGCCCCCTCCGGGGCGGTGGGGGCCTGCCCGCTGGTGAGCACCCGCGTCACGCCCAGCGCGCACAGGGCCTCCAGCCCGGCCCTCCAGTCCGGGACCACGTCGATGGCGCGGCTGAACACGCTTTGCCGCGTGCCGATCACTTCCAGCATGGCCTGACAGCGGCGCACGTCCACCGTGCCGTCCTCATGAAGAAAGCCGAAGACGATGCCGTCCGCGCCCGCGTCCAGCAGGCGTCGGGCGTCCAGCAGCATGGTGCAGAATTCCTCCTGCGTATAACAGAAGCCGCCTTCCCGGGGGCGCACCATGGCCATGAGCTCCACCTGCGCCGTCCGGGCCAGCTCCAGCGCGCCCAGGCTTGGGGTCAGCCCGCCCAGGAACAGGGCGGAATTCAGCTCCACCCGGTCGGCGCCGGCTCCGGCGGCTGCCAGGACGTCTCCCGCAGAGCCGCAGCAGATCTCGATCTTGATCTCGTCCATAGACTTCCCTCCGGATCGTCTGAGGTTTCCTCTATTCTACCACAGTATTTTGTGATATCATAGCACGGATATAAGGAGTGATACCATGGATGAATTGTCCTTCCTGCAGACGGCCCTGCCGGAGGATTGGGCGGCCTATCCCCGCGCCCTGATGGAGGCGTTGGCACAGCACGCCGCCCGCCTGCGGCGCACCGTGCCCTGGTGCGCCGCGCTGAGCGAGGAGGCGTATCAACAATATGTCCTCTGTCCCCGGGTCAATGACGAGGATCTGTCCGACCACCGCGCCCTGTTCCATTCCCTGCTGTGGGAGCGGGTCAGGGGCCTGGACGAGGAGGAGGCGGTGCAGCAGGTCAACTGCTGGTGCCAGGAGCACGCTTCTTACCAGGCACAGGACGGGCGGACCGCCTCTCCGCTGACCGTGTTCCGCTGCGGAAGCGGACGCTGCGGGGAGGAATCGGCCTTTCTGGTGGCCGCGCTGCGCAGCGTGGGCCTGCCCGCCCGGCAGGTGTACGCCCCCCGCTGGTCCCACTGCGACGACAACCACGCCTGGGTAGAGGTGCTGTGCCATGGCCGCTGGCGTTTTCTGGGCGCCTGCGAGCCGGAGCCGGTGCTGGACCGGGGCTGGTTCAACACCGCCGCCTCCCGGGCCATGCTGGTGCACAGCCGCACCTTCGGCCCGGCGGAGGACACAAAGCTCCACGGCCCGGCGCTGGACCGGCAGGGGCAGGCGGTGCGGCATAATCAGACCGCCCGCTACGCCCCGGTGAAGACCTACACCTTCCGCACCCAGCCCGGTGCGAAGGTGTCCCTGGAGATCCTGAACGAGTCCCGCCTGATCCCCATCGCCCAACTGGAGGCGGATGCGGGCGGGCGCGTACAGGTGGAGCTGGGGATCGGGGACGTGCACGCCTCCGCCGTCCGGGACGGATGGTATGCCGAAACGCTCTGCCGCGGCGCGTCGGAGGACGGGGCCGTTCTGGCGCTGGCCCCGCCGGAGGACCCGGCGCAGGGCTGGACGGAATTTACCTTCCGCGCCCCAGCGCCCGTCCCTCCCGTCCCGCTGACCGGGGCGCAGAAGCAGGCGCGCGCCCGGGTCCGCGCCCGGGGCGACCGGCTGCGGCAGAAACGGCTGGCGGGTTTCTACGACCCGGAGCAGGCCGGGCGCTGTCCCGGCTGTGAAGACCTGCTGCGGGAGGCGCGGGGCAACTTTGCACAGATCCATGCCTTTCTGACCCGGGACGCCGACCCCCTGCGGGAGGCCCTGCTGCGGGCGCTGTCCGCCAAGGACCTGCGGGACGCCCCGGCGGAGCTGCTGGAGCATCATCTCCGCCGGGCGGCCCCCTGGGCCGGACGGTTTCCGCAGGAGGTCTACGTCAGCGCGCTGCTCAATCCACGGGTCGCCCTGGAACGGCTCACCGACTGGTCGATGCCCCTGCCCGGAGCGGTGGGCGCGGTGGCCCGCCTGCGCGGGCGCGGCGTGCCGTCCCGTCTGCGCCCGCGGGACGGCGTGGTGGAGATATGGCGGGAGGGGGCCTTTACGCCCTTCCGGGCGGAGCAGACCGGACAAGCCGTCTTCCTGCGCCGGGCCGGCGAAGAGCCGCTGTACCGCCGGAACTGGTCGCTCTCCCGCTGGGCGGGAGACGGCTGGCAGGACCTGCTGTTTTCCGACGGGGAGTGGCAGGGGGCGTTCCTGCCCGCGCAGCTGACCGCGGGGCGGTATCGCATCCTGACGGCCCTGCGCCTGCCCTCCGGGGACCAGTTTGCCGCCCGGCGGACGTTCTTACTGGCGCCGGGGGAAGAAAAAGAGATCGCTCTGTACCTGCGCGGCTGCGAGACGGCGGACCTGATCGCCCCGCGGGCGCTGCCCCTGGTGGATGGGCGGCCCCGGGCGGGGCGCTGCGCGCTGCTCTTCTGGCTGGAGGAGGGGGCGGAGCCCACCGAGCACCTGCTCAACGAACTCACGGCAGCCGGGACCGCGCTGCGCGCCCTGCCGGCGGAGCCGGTGTTTTTCCTGCGCAGGCGCGGGGCGGAGCGTCAGCGTACGCTGCGCGCCCTTTTGGCGGGCTGGCCGGGGGCCCGGCTGGAGTACCCGGAGGACTGGGACGATCAGGTGGAGAGCCTGGCCCGCTGCCTGGACTGCGACCCGGAGCGTCCGCCGCTGACGGTGGTATGCACCCGGGACGGACGGGCGGCCTACGCCGCCAGCGGCTACCGGGTGGGGGAGGGGGATCTGCTGCGCCGCATCGCGGCCCTCCTGTGCGGGAGCTGAGCGGAGGGGGGGGGGGGGGGGGGGGGGGGGGGGGGGGGGGGGGGGGGGGGGGGGGGGGGGGGGGGGGGGGGGGGGGGGGGGGGGGGGGGGGGGGGGGGGGGGGG
>NZ_JANGBE010000044.1:0-28193 GCF_024462255.1 Flavonifractor sp. DFI.6.63
CCTCCTTTCAGCGACCGCTTTGAACTTAAAAAGGATGATAAAGTACATGGGATGACGCCGGTGGGCGTCTTTTTTACTGCCTTTCTTCCGCTCGGAGTAAATGAACAGGCACTTTGTCAACAGCCCCATTTTATCTCAACGCCATCGTGCAGAGCCTGCTGAACTATTTCCTGGGGATTGATTTGATCGACATGCTTTTTGTGACCCACCTGCTGCTGGCGGGTGGGACCGGGCTGATGAGCGTGCTGATGCTGCGGGAGTATCGGGCCTGCCGCAATCGGGAGATCCTGGCGGTGCTGAGGGCCTTCGTTATGCTGGGCGCCAGCGGCCTGCTGGCCCTGCTGCTGTACTGGGCGCTGGAGATCCCCTACTACGGCTCCATTTTCGAATGCGGCATCCTGGTGTTCATCATTTGCCTGCTGGGGTCCCTCATCACCACTATGGCGGCCAACCTGCGCCTCAAGGCCGAGGTGCTGGTCTACAAGCGCCTGTCCCGGGAGGACCGGCTGACCGGGCTGGAGAACCGGCGGGCCTTCGACGCGTTTTTGGCCCGGCTGGAGACGGAGGGCGTTCGCTACCGGGACGTGGCGCTGGTCTTCCTGGATCTGGACGGACTCAAGCACACCAACGACCACTTCGGCCACGGGGCGGGCGACGAGCTGATCATCGGCGCAGCCCGCTGTATCGAGCGGGCCTTCGGATCCCAGGGGCGCTGCTACCGCATCGGCGGGGACGAGTTTGCCGTGATCCTGCCCGACCCGGACGGGGAAGAGCGGATCTGGAACGAACGGCTGGACCAGGCGATCCGGGACTATAACCAGGGCAGCCGCTATCCCCTGTCCATCGCCCGGGGCGTCAGTTACCTGCGGGACGGGGACCGGGGCGTCAAGCGGATGAGCGACTGGAAATATGAGGCGGATCAGGCGATGTACCGCCATAAAAAGCAGCAGCGGGCGCGGGCGGCGCAGCCAGCGGAGACCGCGGCGGCAGAGGGGCGGGGATAGTACGGTATGGCATATAATATGGACTTTCTGATCGCGGGCCTGATCTTCCTGCTGATCATCCTTTACCACTTTGTTGAGCAGCGCAGGCTGGATCTGGACAACAACCGGACTTTTTTCTGCTTTCTGCTGTTTGGGATGGCGGACCTCTGCTTTGACCTCATCTGCTCCATCCTCATCATGCAGGCGCGGCCGGCCCTGGCCGGGGTGAGCGAATTCTGCCTGGTGATCCTGTACCTGCTTCAGGTGCTGGTGCCGTACACGCTGCTGCGCTATATCCAGACGCTGCTGGAGCGCCCGGCGGCATCCCGGCGTCCCGGCCTGGAACGGCTGTGGGCGCTCCCGCCGGCGCTGATGGGCCTGATCATTCTGGGAAACCACTGGAGCGGTGTGCTCTTCACCGTGGACGAGGCCGGACGGTATCTCCGGGGCCCGCTGTATATGGGGATGTACGTCTTTGCGGGCGCCTATATCCTGCTGATCGCAGGGAACAGCATGCTCTGCGCCCGCCGGCTGGGAAGACGGGAAATGCGCACCATTTGGGAACTGCTGTTCCTCGGCGGTGGCTGTGTGGCGCTCCAGGCCGTGTTCCATGACCTGCTGCTCTCTGGTTTCGGGATCGCCTTGAGCATCACGGTGCTGTTTTTTACCCTCAACAATCCCTACCGCTATACCGACAGCCTGACCGGCGCCTTTGACGTCAAATATTTTCGGGAATTGGCCCAGAGCCAGATCGGAAAGGGGAAACGGTTTCACCTTGTCACCGTGGAGCTGTGCCAGATCAAACGGGTCAACCGGGTTTTGGGGGCGGGCTTCGGCAACCAGCTGCTGATCCAGACGGCCCATATGCTGCAGGCGCCGGGCGAGCGGAGCCAGGTCTTCCGCATCACAGGCAAGCGGTTTTTGGTGATGACGGAATCCATCGCCGTGTATGAAAGCGTGTGCAGGCGCAGCCAGCGCTGCTTTGCGGGCCCGGTTCAGATCAACGGCGAGCCGGTCTACTCGCCCGCAGTCCTCTGCGGCGTCATTGAGGCGCAGACGCTGCGGGACGGAGACGCACTGCTGGCCTATGTGGAGTACCTGACGGCCCTGGCACAGAGAACGCCCGAGACCATCCTCATCCAGGGGGACGAGGAGACCCTGAAGGGCTTTCGTTATACCCAGGAGATCGAAAGTTTCCTGGAGACCGCCCTGGAGCAGGACCGGTTCGAGGTGTACTATCAGCCGGTCTATTCCCTGCGCAAGGGCGGCTATGTCACCCTGGAGGCCCTCAGCCGGCTGCGCCACCCCACGCTGGGGCCGGTGGCGCCCGAGGTGTTCATCGGCATCGCGGAGAAAAGCGACCAGATCGCCCGCCTGGGACTGCTGCAAATGCGCCGGGTGTGCCGGTTCCTGAAGGAACATCGGGAACTGATGGAGCAGATCCAGAATGTGAAGATCAATCTGTCCCCCACCGAACTGATGAAAAGCGGCCACGCCGGACGGCTGATCGGGATCATCCGGGAATTTGGACTGAAGCCCTCCTATTTTCAATTTGAGATCACCGAGACCGTGGCAACCGAGTACAGCGAAAGCCTGAGCCAGGCCGCGGCGGAGTTCGTGGAGGCGGGGATCGGCCTGTGCCTGGACGACTTCGGGGCAGGCTACGCCAACCTCAATACCGTGCTCAAGCTGCCCTTTTCCGAGATCAAGCTGGACAAGTCCCTGCTGGTGGGCATCTGTGAGGACGACAGGATCGCATCTTTTTACCAGAGCATCGTGGCCGCCCTGCAGAACATGGGCTACGCCGTCATCGCCGAAGGGGTGGAGACCCCAAAGGAGCTGGGGCTGGTCTCCCGCTGGGGCGTCGACCTGATCCAGGGCTACTATTTTTCCCGCCCTCTGCCGGGCGAGGCGCTGCTCTCCGCTGTTCTTGACCGGGAGGGCGCCGCCCCGGCGATGCGGTGACACGGCCTTCTGCCGCAGCCTGCGCGAAGGAGGACCGCTATCGCCCGCTTGGCAGAATCCATCCGCAAGGGGTGTGAAGCGTCTATAGAGCGGCGCAGCCGTCGTCATCTCCGGGCTGAGCGCCGCCCTGCGGTCCCCTTTTTCGCAAGCTGTGAGGCCGCCTCCCTTGGGAGGCGGCCTTCTTTGCGCTTTGGCAGAACGGAATCGGGGCGCGTTTCTCACATAATCTTGTTATGTGACTAAAAACGGCCTGTTTCAAGTGGAGATTGGCTTTACTTATCTGCTCCCGATGTGGTATAATAACACAAATATTTTGTGATATGGTTTTAGAAACCAGAAAGGAGGCGGCGTCTTGGAAGAGATCCGCACCCTGCAGGAACGGCTGGAGCAGGAGCGGCCCGCGGAGTGGGACGCCCTGCCGGATATCGGGCTGTATATGGACCAGCTCATCTCGTACATGCCCCGGCAGCTGATCCATTACGGAGAGGGGGAGGCGCTTACCTCCGCCATGGTGAACAATTATATCAAGGACGGGGCCCTGCCCCGGGCCGACGGGAAGCGGTACTCCCGTACCCATCTGGCTTACCTGACCGCGATCTGTGCCCTTAAGCAGGTGCTCTCCGTGAAGGACGCGGGCGCCCTGCTGGCCGCCGCCCGGGAGGGGCGGGAGCCCGAAGGGCTCTACGAGCTGTTCCGGCAGGAGCTGGACCGGGCCCTGGATGTAACGGCGGGCTGCCTGGACGCGGGGACCGACGAGGAGGATCTGCCCCGGCTGGCCCTGGCCCTGGCCCTGCGCAGCTATGCCGACAAGCTGGCCTGCGAGCGCGTGCTGGAGATCCTGCGCCGGCATGCCAGCGCGCCCGCCGTCAAGCCCGAAAAGACCAGAAGGAAGAAAGACCGGGACGAGCGTCCGGAATGAATACGGGAGGATTTGAAGCGATGAGCGATTACGTGCTGTTGACCGATTCCTCGGCCGACTTGACCGACAAGCTGATGCGGGAGATGGGGGTGGAGGTGCTTCCCCTGTCCTTTACCATCAAGGGGAAGACCCTGTTCAACTACCCCGACAACCGGGAGATGTCCGCCAAGGCGTTCTACCGCCTGCTGCGGGAGGGCGAGATGGCGACCACCTCCGCCGTGAACATCTCCGACTTTACGGAGAAGATGGAACCCCTGCTCCAGGCGGGCAAGGACGTGCTGGTGCTGGCCTTTTCCTCGGCCCTGTCGGCCACCTGCCATTCCGCCCAAATCGCCGCACAGGAGCTGGGAGAGAAGTACCCCGAGCGCAAGGTGTACGTGGTGGATACGCTGTGCGCCTCCCTGGGCCAGGGCCTGCTGCTCTGGCACGCGGCCCAGCACAAGGCGCGGGGGGAGAGCATTGAGGCGGTGCGGGACTGGGTGGAGGCCAACAAGCTGCACCTGTGCCACTGGTTTACGGTGGATGATCTGCATTTTCTCAAGCGGGGCGGCCGGGTATCCGCCGCCACCGCCGTACTGGGCACCATGCTCTCCATCAAGCCGGTCATGCACGTGGACGATGAGGGACGCCTGGTGAAGGTGGGCACGGCCCGGGGCCGCAGCGCCTCCCTGAAGGCGCTGGTAGACCATATGGCGGAAACTGCGCTCGACCCGGCGGAGCAGATCGTCTTTATCAGTCATGGGGACTGTGAAGCCGATGCCCAGAAGGTGGCCGACGACGTGAAGATCCGCCTGGGGGTAAAGACCGTGCTGCTGGGCAACGTGGGGCCCGTGATCGGCGCCCACTCCGGCCCGGGCACCGTGGCCCTGTTCTTCCTGGGGAGCCGCCGCTGATGGATGCGGTCAAATGGCTGGAGGTCGTCCTGGATACCAACCGGGAGGAGCTGGACGGACTGTGCGCCCGGCTCACCGCCAATGGTGTGACGGGGATGGCCATCGAAGACGAAGCGGACTTCAAGTCGTTTTTGGAGCAGAACCGTCCGTATTGGGATTACGTGGACGACGCGCTGCTGGAGCGCATGAAGGGCGTGTGCCGGGTCAAGCTCTATGTCACCGACGACGCGGATGGCCGCAGGCAGCTGGAGCAGTGGCTGGAGGGCGTCAAGACGCCGTACCGTGCCGCCGGCCTGGGGGAGAACGACTGGGCCCACAGCTGGCAGAAGTACTATAAGCCCATGAGCGTGGGGGAGCGGCTGTATATCGTGCCCGAGTGGGAGCGGGACGAACCGGTGCCGCCGGGCAAGGCGGCGCTGTATCTGAACCCCGGCCTCACCTTCGGGACCGGCAGCCATGCCTCCACCCAGCTGTGCCTGGCGGGACTGGAGCGGTATGCGGCGCCGGGAAAGCCGGTGCTGGACCTGGGCTGCGGCAGCGGCATCCTGTCCATCGCCGCCCTGGTGCTGGGGGCGTCCCGGGCGGCGGCGGTGGATATCGACCCCAAGGCGGTGGACGTGGCTTATGAGAATGCCGCCATGAACGGCATCGGACGGGACCGCTACACCGTCCGCGCGGGCAACGTGCTCTCCGATCCGGCGCTGGTGGAGGAGCTGTCCACCGGGGATTACGCCCTGGTGCTGGCCAATATCGTCGCCGATGTGATCATCCCCCTCTCCGCCCAGGTCCATCGCTTCCTGGCCCCCGGCGGGGTGTTCCTGTGCTCCGGCATCATCGACACCCGCTCCGGCGAGGTGGCCGCCGCCCTGGAGCGCAGCGGACTGGAGTGCATGGAAAAGCGGGAGCAGAACGGCTGGGTGGCCTTTGCCGCCCGGGTGCGGCAATAAGAAGCGGTATCCATAAGCCTCCCGCAGCGTCTGGCCGGGTCTTTTCCCGCCATACTGCGTTGCTTTTGCTTGCCGTACACAAAGAGTATGGCGGCGACCAATCGCCTTGTCCGGCAGCAAAATCCCGCCCCCAGCCACTTCGTTCTGCCTAAGAATACAGATTCTAAAAGCGGGACGGGGCCTTCCGGATCGGATCGCCCCGTCCCCTTTTTGCGGGCAGTTCGTGGTGACATTTTCCCCCGCACGTGATAAAATAGAAATGATACGCCCAATCCCACATCAACTGCGAGGTGCTCCCATGGAACGAAAAGCGACAGTAGTGCATACCGACTTCCCCCAAGACCGCCGGGTGCTGGCCATCAGCGACGTCCACGGCAACCTGCCCTTCCTGCGGGGCGTGCTGGACAAGGCGGGCTACGGGGAAGACGATATTCTGGTGCTGGTGGGGGATCTGGTGGAAAAGGGACCGGACAGCCTGGCCACCCTGCGCTACGTCATGGAGCTGGCCCGGACGCGCACGGTCTACGCCCTGCGGGGCAACTGCGACAATCTGGTGGAGGATTTCACCCGCGCCGACGGAGAGATCGGACCGGCCTTCTACCGGCACTACCTGAAGGTGTGGGGCGAGCGCAGCCTGATCTGCCAGATGGGCCGTGCCGCGGGGTTCCCGCTGCGCGCGCAGGAAGAGCTGCCTGCCCTGCGCGCGGTGCTGCGCCGGCACTTTGCGCCGGAACTGGCCTTCCTTTCGGCCATGCCCGTCATCCTGGAGACCCCGGACTACCTGTTCGTCCACGGCGGCGTGCCGGGAGAAACGGGGCTGGAGGAGCTGGAGGCCTGGTCCTGCATGAAAAACGACGAATTTCTCGCCCAGGGGCACGCCTTCCGCCGCTGGTGCGTGGTGGGGCACTGGCCCGTGACCCTCTACGATCCGCACATCCCCTCGGCCGCCCCCCTGCTGGAGCGGGAGCGGCACATCGCCAGCATCGACGGGGGCTGCGTGCTCAAGCTGGACGGACAGCTCAACGCCCTGGTGCTGCCCCGGACGGCGGGCGGGGCCTTTTCCTGGTACAGCTACGACGGCCTGCCCAAGGCCACGGCCCTGGACCCACAGACGGCCGGCGGCGACTCCGTCAACATCCGCTGGGGCCGCAACCGGGTGGAGGTGCTGGAGCGGGGCGCGGAGCTCTCCCGCTGCCGCCATCTGGAGAGCGGCCGGGTGCTGGAGGTGCTCACCGATTACCTCTATGAGGACCAGGGGGTGCTCCGTTGTCAGGACTCCACCGACTACCGTCCGCAGATCGCTGCGGGAGACCGCCTTTCGGTGGTGCGGCGGCTCTCCGACCGGGCGCTGGTGAAGAAAAACGGCGCCACCGGCTGGTATTTCGGCCGTTTGGCTTGATTTACCGCCCTTTTGTGATATACTATTTGGGCTAAATTTCGATTTTATCAGTTTGCGATAAGGAGTAAGACATGATCACTGTTTCCGACCTGGGCCTCCAATACAGCGGACAGCCCCTCTTTTCCCATGTGGACCTTCAGTTCGTCAAGGGCAACTGCTACGGCATCATCGGCGCCAACGGCGCGGGCAAGTCCACCTTCCTGAAGATCCTCTCCGGCGACCTGGAGCCCACCTCCGGCGAGGTCTCCATCCTGCCCAAAACCCGCATGTCGGTCCTCAAACAGGACCAGAACGCCTACGACGCCTACAACGTGATGGATACGGTCATCATGGGCAACCAGCGCCTGTACGAGATCGGCAAGGAGAAAGACGCGCTCTACGCCAAAGAGGAGATGACGGAGGAGGACGGGATCCAGGCCTGCCTGCTGGAGGAGGAGTTCGCCGAGCTGGGCGGCTGGGAGGCCGAATCCGACGCGTCCCGCATCCTGCAGGGGCTGGGCATCGGCGTGGAGCTGCATTACAATGACATGTCCACCCTGGACGCCCGCCTGAAGGTGAAGGTCCTGCTGGCCCAGGCGCTGTTCGGCAGCCCCGACATCCTGCTGCTGGACGAGCCCACCAACAACCTGGACATCAACGCGGTGAACTGGCTGGAGGATTTCCTGCTGGATTTTCCCGGCACCGTCATCGTGGTCAGCCATGACCGGCACTTCCTCAATACCATCTGCACCCACATCGTGGACATCGACTACAACAAGATCAAGATGTACGTGGGCAACTACGACTTCTGGTACGATGCCTCCCAGCTGATGCAGAACCTGATGAAGAACCAGAACAAGAAGAACGAGGAGAAGGCCCAGGAGCTCAAGGAGTTCATCTCCCGCTTTTCCGCCAACAAGTCCAAGAGCAAGCAGGCCACAGCCCGGCGCAAGCTGCTGGAGAAGATCAGCCTGGAGGAGATCCCCGCCTCCTCCCGCCGCTACCCCTGGGTGGCATTCGCGCCCGACCGGGAGGTGGGGAAGGATATCCTCTTCGTCACCGACGTGAGCAAGACCATCGACGGGGTGAAGGTGCTGGACAAGGTGAGCTTCATCGTGGGCCACGGGGACAAGATCGCCTTCGTGGGGGACAACGAAAACGCCCATACCGCCCTGTTCAAGATCCTCACCGGCGAGCTGGAGCCCGACGAGGGCACCGTCAAGTGGGGCCAGACCGCCACCTTCTCCTACTTCCCCAAGGACAACACCGAGTTTTTCAAGGACTGCGACGACAATCTGGTGGAATGGCTGCGCCAGTGGTCCTCCGACCCCCACGAGGCGTATCTCCGGGGCTTTTTGGGCCGGATGCTGTTCTCCGGGGATGAGGTGTACAAGCCCGTCAAGGTCCTCTCCGGCGGAGAGAAGGTGCGGTGCATGCTCTCCCGCATGATGCTCTCCGGGGCCAACGTGCTGCTGCTGGATCAGCCCACCAACCACCTGGATCTGGAGTCCATCGCCGCGCTGAACAACGGCCTGGAGGCGGTCAAGTGCAATGTGCTCTTCTCCTCCCACGACCATCAGCTGGTCCAGACCGTGGCCAACCGGGTGTTCGACTTCACCCGTGACGGCAAGCTGATCGACCGGAAGATGACCTACGACGAGTATCTGGAGAGCACCGCCCAGGCGTGAGCGGGTGAGGGGGCGTTCCCGGGGCGCACAGGCGCGGCCGGACTAGATCCCCCTGCGCAGCACCACAAACCGGTACCACAGAAAGCCCGTCAGATCGGCCAGGCCCCAGCCGATGGGGATGGCCCACCAGATCGCCTTCAGGCCGAAGGCGGGGAGGGGGGCCAGGGCATAGGCCAGGACCACCCGGGTACCCAGGGAGATGACGGTGAGCACCAGCGACAGGCCGGGGCGCCCGATGGCCCGGTAGAGCCCGTAGAGCAGAAACAGACATCCGATACCGCAGTAGCAGACGCCCTCGATGCGCAGATACTCCACGCCCACGGCCAGGATCTCCGTCTCCTCCGGCGGGACGAAAAGCCCCATCAAGGCCGGGGCGAACCCCGCCACCACGGCGGAGCTGACAACGCAGAAGGCCAGCGCGGTGACCGTACCGGAACGGATGCCCCGGCGGATGCGGCCGGTCTCCCCCGCGCCGTAGTTCTGGGCGATGAAGGTGGAAAAGGCGTTGCCGAAATCCTGGACCGGCATGTAGGCGAAGGCGTCGATCTTCACCGCCGCGGCGAAGGCCGCCATAACATTGACTCCGAAGGAGTTTACCAGCCCCTGGATCATAAGGATGCCGAAATTCATCACCGACTGCTGCAGGCAGGTCAGGATGGAATAGCCGGCGATCCTCCGTGCGATATCCCGCCGGAAACGGCAGTGCCGCCGCTGCGGGCGCAGCTGCGGGGCCCATTTCAGGCAGCAGACGCTCAGGCCCGCCGCTGACGCCCCCTGGGCAAGGACGGTGGCCAGGGCGGTCCCCGGGACCCCGAGCCCCAGGACCAGCACGAAAAACAGGTCCAGGGCGACGTTCAGCAGCGCCGCGCCGCCCAGCATGAGCAGCGGGAGCACCGCATTGCCCAGGGAACGCAGCAGCGCGGCCATGTAGTTGTACACAAAGGCGAACCCCAGACCCAGAAAAATGATGCGCAGGTAAGCGGCCATCTCGGCGCGGATCTCGCCGGGGATCTTCAGGGCCGTGAGGATCGGCTGGAGCAGGCCCAGCGCCAGCGCGGCCACCGCCAGGGTCGCCGCGCCCACCAGAAGGAAGGAGTTGAGCTCCTCCTCCTTCCGCGCGCCCCAGAGGAGGGAGAACACCGCGCCGCTGCCCATGCACAGGCCCAGCAGCACAGAGGTGAGAAAGGTCATCAGGGTGAAGGAAGAACCTACGGCGGCCAGCGCCCCGGCGCCCAAAAACCGGCCTACGATCAGCGTGTCGGCTACATTGTACAGCTGCTGAAGCAGATTGCCCAGGATCAGCGGCCAGGCGAAGCCGAGCATGGAACGGGTGACGCTTCCTTGCGTCAGATCGGTGTGCATAGCGGCCTCCTGCTGCGTTAGGATGTGTGGGCGGCAGACCTCTGCACGCCGCTTTTGTATTGTACCATTTGTTTTCAGGGAGCGCCAGAATTTCCGTGCGCTTTCCGGAAAACAGTGGTATAATAGCCGCATAGCGGCTGTGATCCGTTCGGTTCCGCCCATTTTTTGTCCCCCGGGGGCGAGCGAAAAAGACGGCGCGCGTCCGAATCCATCCCGAAAGGATGCTGACAATTCCATGCGAAAAGAGATCGTTCTGCCCGCGGCCACTGTGGCGGTGGGCGCGGCGGGTTTTCTGCTGCGGCGGTGGGAGCTGGCCACGGCCTTCGAGCCGGACACCGGCCTGCACATCCCCGGCTCGCCCGCAACCTGGGCCCTGATCGCCCTGTCCGCAGCCCTGGCCGCAGCGCTGGTGCTCCTGTGCCGCGGCAAGTACCCCGATTTTGCCGGCGGGTACGATCAGGCCTTCCAGGCCAAGGGGAACACCCTGTACGCCACGGCCATGATCCTCTCCGCCTTCCTGCTGCTGGCGGCGGCGGGCGGGATGGTGCTCTCCTTCCTGCGCCGGGAGAACACGGTGGTCACCCGGCTGATCCTGGCGGCGCTGTGCGTGGCGTCCTTCGCCTGCGTGGTCGCCACCACCCGGAACAATTTCCGGGGCGAGGGAAAGGGCAAGTACAACTTTACCCTGCTCATGCCCGCCTATACCGGCTGCGTGTGGCTCATTGCCGCCTATCAGGTGCGGGCCGGGGACCCGGTGCAGCTGGATTATATCTACGAGCTGTTTGCGATCATTGCCGTTCTGCTGGGGCTGTACTTCAACGCCGGGTTCTCCTTCGAACGGGGCAAGCCCTTCCGGGCCGTCCTGTTCTCCCTGCTGGGGGTCTATTTCTCCTTGGTCACCCTGGCGGACGGCCACGACCCGGCGACCACGCTGCTGTACGGCTTTGCCGTTGTCTATCTGCTCTCCTCCACCGCGGTCCTGCTGCACAACGCGGCCCGGCGGCCGGGAGCGCCTATGGACCCGCCGGAGGCGGAAAAAGCCGCAGAAGAGGAAGAAACGGAGGAAACGCCTGATGAACCGTAAGACATTTTATATCACCACCCCGATCTATTACCCTTCGGACAAGCTGCACATCGGCCACGCCTACTGTACCGTGGCCGCCGACGCCATGGCCCGCTACAAGCGCCTGCAGGGCTATGAGGTGATGTTCCTCACGGGCACCGACGAGCACGGCCAGAAGATCGAGCAGAAGGCCAAGGCCGCCGGCGTTACCCCCCAGCAGTATGTGGACAACATCGTCAAGGGTCCCCGGGGCGTGCTGGATCTGTGGAAGCTGATGAACATCTCCAACACCCGCTTCATCCGCACCACCGACGACTACCATGTGGAGTCGGTACAGAAGATCTTCAAGCAGCTCTACGACCAGGGTGATATCTACAAGGGCAAGTATGTGGGCAAGTACTGCACCGACTGCGAGGCCTTCTGGACCGAGACTCAGCTGGTGGACGGCAAGTGTCCCGACTGCGGGCGTGCGGTCAGGGACGCGGAGGAGGAGGCCTATTTCTTCCGCCTGTCCAAGTACGCCGACCGGGTGCGTGACCTGCTGGTGAACACCGACTTTCTGGAGCCCCGCAGCCGGGTCAACGAGATGGTCAACAACTTCATCGACCCGGGCCTGGAGGACCTGTGCGTCTCACGCACCTCCTTCACCTGGGGCATCCCCGTCAGCTTTGACCCCAAGCACGTGGTGTACGTGTGGGTGGACGCCCTGACCAACTATATCAACGCCCTGGGCTATGAGAACGCCAAGTACGACGACTATGACGACTTCTGGCCCGCCGACGTACACTTTGTGGGCAAGGAGATCGTGCGCTTCCACTCCATCATCTGGCCCGCCCTGCTGATGGCGCTGGACCTGCCCCTGCCCCAAAAGGTATACGGCCACGGCTGGCTGCTGCTGGACGGCGGCAAGATGAGCAAGTCCAAGGGCAATGTGGTGGATCCCTACCTGCTCTCCGAGCGCTACGGGGTGGACGCCCTGCGTTACTTCCTGCTGCGGGAGTTCCCCTTCGGCACCGACGGCAACTTCTCCAACGAGGCCCTCATCGGCCGCATCAACACCGACCTGGCCAACGACCTAGGCAATCTGGTCAGCCGCACCACCGCCATGGTGGGCAAGTACTTCGGGCCCACCCTGCCCGGGGAGCAGGAGACCGACCCCGCCCTGGACGGCGAACTGGAGGCTATGGCCCGTGGCCTGCGGGACGCCTACGAAGGGCAGATGGAACACTACGCCTTCCAGAACGGTCTGGCGGAAGTCTTCAAGCTCATTGGCCGGGCCAACAAGTATATCGACGAGAACAAGCCCTGGGTGCTGGCCCGGGAGGAGGCGCAGCGCCCCCGCCTGGCCCGGGTGCTATACAACCTGCTGGAGTGCGTGCGTATTTCCGCCATCCTCCTGACCCCTTTCATGCCCGAGACCTGCGCAAAGATCTTCGCACAGATCGGCGCGGCCCCGGAGGCGTGTACCTGGGACTCCGCCGCCCAGTGGGGCCTGCTGCCCCCGGACGCGCCCATTGCCAAGGGGGAGAACCTGTTCCCCCGCATCGACCTGGAAAAGGAGCTGAAGGAGTTGGAAGAAGCCACCAAGGCCGCCGCTCCCGCGGAAGAAACGGCCCCGGAGTATATCACCATCGACGATTTTAGCAAGGTGCGGTTTGTCACCGCCAAGGTCCTCGCCTGCGAGGCGGTGAAGAAGAGCAAGAAGCTGCTGCGCTTTACGCTGGACTGCGGCGAAGCGGCGCCCCGGCAGATCCTCTCCGGCATCCACGAATACTATGAGCCTGAGGAACTGGTGGGCAAGACCGTGGTGGCCTGCACCAATCTGGCGCCCCGGAAGATGATGGGGCTGGAGTCCAACGGCATGCTCATCTCCGCGGTAAAGGAAGAGCCGGATGGGAGCGAGAAGCTCCATCTGCTGATGCTGGATGACCAGGTCCCCGCCGGCTACGGCCTGTGCTGAACGGGGAGCGGCCCCGGACCAAAACCAAGAAAAAGCCTCAGGCGGAGCGTCCAAAGGGACGCTCCGCCTTGCGCTTTGTGCATGGGCTTCTGTGACGGGGATCAGCCGGCCCGCCGCAGCAGGCGGCGATAGCTTACGTCGATGGCGAAGGCGCCCAGCGGCGCGGTGAGCAGGATCGCGATCACCGCTACCGTCAGCACGACCTGCCCGCAGGAGAGCCCCATGGCCAGCGGTACCCCGCCGATAGCGGCCTGCACGGTGGCTTTGGGCAGGTAGGCCAGCACGGCAAAGAGCCGCTCCTTCGGATTCAGCGGGCCGCCCGCCATACACAGCAGCACCCCGAGCGCCCGGAAGCAGAGGGCGCCCAGCACCAGGAGCACCGCCGTCCGGCCGGAAGCGGCGGCATACTCCAGGTTCAGCTGCGCGCCCACCAGGGCAAACAGCAATATCTCCGCGGCTACCCAGAGCCTGCCGAATTTGGCGGCCAGCCGCTGGGCCGCCGCCGGCTGCCGGCGGTACAGGCCCAACCCGGTCCCCAGCACCGCCAGCAGGCCGGAGAAGGGGACCCGGCTGCCCAGACGGTCCTCCAGGGCCGTCAGCAAAATGGACAGGGCGAGCAGAAGGATGGCTTTCGCGGAATCCCGCAGCGGGAAACGGGCAAAAAAGCGGGCCAGCAGGCCGCCCAGACCCAGGCCCAGGGCCGCCCCCAGCAGGATGGAGACCGGCACCCCGGCCAGAGCGGCCGGGGAAAAGCGTCCGCCGGAGGCCATACCGGTGAAGGAAGAAAAGAGGACCACCACGAATACGTCGTCCACCGACGCCCCCGCCAATACCATCTGCGGGATGCCCTGCTCCGTCCCGTAGCCCGCCTCCATCAGGTCGAGCATCCGGGGCACGATGACGGCGGGGGAAACCGCTCCCACCACCGCGCCCAGGATGGCGGCGTCCAATACGGACACCCCCAGCAGCCGGGGGGCCAGCAGGACCATGCCCAGCACCTCGCAGGCGGCGGGCAGAAAGCACAGGAGCACGGCGCTCCGGCCGGAGCGCCGCAGGCTCCCCAGGTCCAGCGACAGTCCGGCCCGGAGCAGGATGAGGATCAGCGCCAGCCGCCGCAGGTCGGCGGAGACGCTCAGCAGGGCGGGCGAGAGCAGGTCCGCCCCGAAGGGGCCCAGCAGGATCCCCGCCAGGAGCATCCCCACCAGGGCGGGCAGGTGCAGCTTCCGGGCCGCGGCTCCCAGGGCCATGCCCAGCAGCCAGAGCAGTGCGATACTGGTCAGCATTTTGGTTCCATCCCTTCCAGAGGGCAGAAAAAAAGCCAATGCCCCCTGCAAAACGTGCAGAAGTCATCAGCCGGACGGCGGTTCGGGCCTTGCGGCCCCGGGAGAACCTCATTCCCGTGATCTGAGGGCTATGATACCACAGGCCCCCGCCGTTGTCAACCGGGCCGCGTGAGATGCACTTGCAGCTTTGCCCCGGATGGAGTATGATAGAGCGGAAGAAAAAACGGCGGCGGCCGGCCGCCCGAAAGACGCCGTTGGAAACGAGGAAACGCCCATGATCTTTGATACCCACGCCCACTATTACGACGAGGCCTTTGACGCCGACCGGGACGCGCTGCTGTCCGCGCTGCCCGGGCGTGGCGTGGCGCTGGTGGTCTGTCCCGGCTGCGACCTGGGCTCCTCCCGCGCCTGTGTGTCGCTGGCCGAGCGTTATGACTACCTCTATGCCGCGGCGGGCATCCACCCGGAAAATCTGGAGGGGGTCGCCCTGGCGGAGCTGGACGGGGTGAAGGCCCTGTGCGCCCACCCCAGAGTGGTGGCGGTGGGGGAGGTCGGCCTGGATTATTACTGGGTCAAAACGCCCGAGGCGCGCAAGCGCTCCCGGGACTTTTTCGACGCCCAGCTCTCCCTGGCGGAGGAGCTGGATCTGCCCGTCATCGTCCATGACCGGGACGCCCACAGGGACTGTCTGGATCTGGTGCGGGCCCACCCCAACGCCCGGGGGGTGTTCCACTGCTACTCCGGCAGCCTGGAGGACGCCAGGGTGCTGCTGGATCGGGGCTGGATGCTCTCCTTCACAGGCAGCCTCACCTTCCACAACGCCAGGCGGGCGCCGGAGGTGGCGGCGTGGATGCCGCTGGAGCGGCTGATGCTGGAGACCGACGCCCCCTATATGGCTCCGGAGCCCCACCGGGGACAGCGGTGCGACTCCGCCATGATCGCGCGCTGCGCCGAGAAGGTGGCCCAGCTGAGGGGCATTTCGCCGGAGGAGGTCCTCCGGATCACGCTGGAAAATGGAAAACGATTTTTTGGAATCAGGGAGGGGTAAGGGATGCAGACCATTTCTTACGAGTATGAGGGCGCGCTGTACGTGAACCTGACCAACCGCTGCGACTGCTCCTGCGTGTTCTGCCTGCGGCACAACGGGCACAAGGGGAGCATCTATGCCGACGATCTGTGGCTGGAGCATGAACCCAGCCGGGAGGAGGCGCTGGAGGACCTGCTGGCGCGGGAGCTCACCAAATACCGTGAGCTGGTCTTCTGCGGCTTTGGGGAACCCATGTACCGCACGGAGGATATCGTCTGGCTGGTGGACGAGCTGAAAAAGCGGGTGAGCGGTCTGCCCCCCGTACGGATCAACACCAACGGTCATGCCAACCTGATCCTGGGACAGGACGTGACGCCGCGGCTCCAGGGGCGCATTGATACGCTCTCCATCTCCCTCAACGGCTCCACGCCGGAGGAGTATTGCGCCGTGACCCGTCCCAGGGACGGGGAGAAAGCCTGGCACGCCATGCTGGATTTTGCCGGAAAGGCCAAGGAGTACGTGCCCAACGTAGTGATGACCATTGTGGACAAGGATCAGACGCCGGAGGCGATCGAGCGCTGCCGCCGGATCACCCGGGATCTGGGCGTGAAGCTGCGCATCCGGGCGTACATCCCGGACTAGGGCAGAGCGGGCGCGGGGAAAACGGACGGCTTCAAAAAACGGGCGGCCACAGGCCGCCCGTTTTTGCGTGTTGCGGCGCGCCGCCATAGGCTGCTACGCCGCGTCGTTTTCCAGTTCCTCCAGCGCCTCCCGCTCGGAGTCGGCGGAGAACCGGAAGCGGCCCGCCTGATCGTAGACCTCCACATGTCCGTACACGAATCGGATCTCGTAATCCATGGGTCAGCGCTCCTTCCTGTCTCGTTGTGAGTACAGTATAACGGAGCATATGTACGATAAAGCGGACTATTCTTCCGCGGGGGACACATCGCCCAAAAACCGCTCCCAGGCGTCCGGGTGGTCCACAAAATACAGCGGGCAGGCCTTGCCGGTCACATCGTAGTGCCGCAGGATCTGTGACGGCTCCAGCTGATAGTACTCCATGAGCCAGCGCACCAGCCTCACCAGCGCGTCGTAGGTCTCAGGGGTAAACGCGCCCGTGCCGTCCGGGTGGCAGCATTCGATGGAGATGGTGTCCTCATTGCGGTCGTTGGAGCAGTAGGCGATCTCGTCCAGCGGGACGTTCAGGAGGATCTCGCCGTCCAGGCCGATCAAAAAATGACTGCTGGCATAGGTCTCGCCGGTCTGGGCCAGGCCTTCGAAATAACTGTGGTTCTGCGCCGCGGTGGTGCCGGGATTGCCCACATAATGGACCACCACGCCGTTTACCGTATCCAGCGGCTCCCCCGGCCGGGAATAGGGGTTCACCGGAAGCAGGTCGGCCGTGATCCAGTCGGGGGTCGCCGGGGCAGGGAAGCGTCTGGACGCAAAGGGGTCGATCCACTTGATCACTGCCAATCCCGCCACCAGGATCAGCAGGATGGGGAAAAGCCCGGGGCTGCGCCGTTGCTTTCTGCGGGGCCGCGGGGGTGCGACAGGCATGCGCTTGCCCTCCTTTCGATGCGCTTGCCCTGGCATTATAACAGAGCCGGGGCGGTCTGTGTGTTAAACTTTTCTTACAAAGTACCGTCCAAACGGCGGGACCCATACAACAGCAAAAGCTTCCTGCCGGCCTTACGACTGACAGGAAGCCTTTGTGTTCAAACGAATACGGAGCAGCCTGGAAGCCGGCGGCTGCAGGTCAGAGCGACGCCCTGTGCGTGCCGACGTCGGTATTGAAATACAGCAACCCGGCAAACGCCAGGAACACAAGCGCGGCGGCGGCAAAAGACTTCCTTACCATATCAACACGCGCCCAGCGCCCGGTCGTAGGCGTCCTTGACCGGCTGGCTGAAGCAGACGAAGGTGACGTGCTCCACACAGGAGCCTGCCGCCAGACAGTCCCGCACCGTGGCCACGGCGATCGGGGCCGCCTGCTCCAGCGGGAAGCGATACACGCCGGTGGAAATCGAAGGGAAGGCCACGCTTTTACAGCCGTACCGACCGGCCAGCGCCATGCAGCTGCGGTAGCAGGAGGCCAGCAGTTCCGCCTCCCGGCAGACCCCACCGCGCCAGATAGGGCCGGGCGTGTGGATGACGTATCGGGCAGGCAGATCATAGCCCCGCGTCAGCTTGGCCTGCCCGGTCTCGCAGCCGTTCAGGGTGCGGCACTCGGCCAGAAGGCCAGGCCCCGCGGCGGCATGGATGGCGCCGTCCACACCGCCGCCGCCCAGCAGGGAGCAGTTGGCGGCGTTGACGATGGCGTCGGCCGCTACCCGGGTGATGTCGCCCAGAAGGGTATCAATGAGGCAGCTCATCCCGGGGCTCCTTTCCCTCCTGCGCCGCCGGCTGGAAGGCCTTGGGGGGCTGGACGGCGGCACGGTCGGTGAACACCAGCGCGAAGGCGGCGGCATCCATAGTTTCGTACTGCAGCAGGTAGTCGGCCACGAAATCCAGCGCGTCCCGCTGTCCGGTGAGGATCTCCTTGCAGCGGGCGTAGGCCCCGTCGATGAGGGCCTTGACCTCCTCGTCGATGAGGGCGGCCACTTCCTCCGAGTAGTTCTTGGCCTGAGCCATGGAACGGCCGATGAAGATCTCGTCGTGGCCGGAGTCGAAGACCACGTTGCCCACCCGCTCGCTCATGCCGTAGCGGGTGACCATGTTGCGGGCGATGGAGGTGGCTTTTTGCAGGTCGTTGCCCGCGCCGGTGGAGATGTCGCCCAGGGCCAGTTCCTCTGCGGCCCGGCCGCCCAGGCAGACGGCGATGCGCTCTGTGAGCGCCTGGCGGGACTGGAAGCTCACATCTTCCCGGGGCAGGGAGATGGTCATGCCCCCCGCCATGCCCCGGGGGATGATGGTGATCTGATGGACCGGGTCCTGGGTCTCCAGAGCGTGGATGACGATGGCGTGACCCGCCTCATGATAGGCGGTGAGCCTGCGCTCCCGCTCGATGACCACCCGGCTCTTCTTCTCCGGCCCGGCAATGACCTTGATCACCGCCTCGTGCAGATCCTGCATGCGGATAAACCGCTCCTGACGCCGGGCGGCCAGCAGGGCGGCCTCGTTCATCAGGTTCTCCAGGTCCGCGCCGGTAAAGCCGCCGGTGGCCTTGGCCAGCTCCGCCAGATCCACGTCCTCCGCCAGGGGCTTGTTGCGGGCGTGGACCTTCAAAATGGCCTCCCGGCCCTTGATGTCCGGATAGCCCACATACACCTGCCGGTCGAACCGGCCGGGGCGCAGCAGGGCAGGGTCCAGGATGTCCTGCCGGTTGGTAGCCGCCATGACCACTACGCCCTCGTTGTTGCCGAAGCCGTCCATCTCCACCAGCAGCTGGTTGAGGGTCTGCTCCCGCTCGTCGTGGCCGCCGCCCAGGCCCGCGCCCCGCTGGCGGCCCACCGCGTCGATCTCGTCGATGAAGACGATGGCGGGGGCGTTCTTCTTGGCCTGGTCGAACAGGTCCCGGACGCGGGAGGCGCCCACGCCCACGTAGAGCTCCACAAAGTCGGAACCGGAGATGGACAGGAAGTGGACCCCCGCCTCCCCGGCCACGGCCTTGGCCAGCAGGGTCTTGCCGGTGCCCGGCGGGCCCACCAAAAGCACGCCCTTGGGGATGCGGGCGCCCAGCTCCAAAAAGCGCTTGGGGTCCTTGAGGAACTCCACGATCTCCTGGAGCTCGCCCTTCTCCTCCTCCGCGCCGGCCACGTCGTCAAAGGTGACCTTCTTCTGTTCATCCGCCCCGGTGCGGGTGCGGGCACGGCCGAAGCGGGCGGTCTTGTCCCCGCCGGCGCCCCCGCCGCCGTTCTGGCGGAGGATGGCAAAGTACCAAAGCAGGCCGAAGACCACCAGGATCACGATCCAGGGGACAAAGGACATCCACGCCGGGGCCACAAAGCCCTGGGGATAGTTATAGTCGGTGATCACGCCCCGGTGCACCTGCTGCACGATCAGGTCGTTGAAGTCGTTGTAGAACCAGTCGGGGTTTGCCACATCATAGGTAATGGTGGACTGGCCGTTGACCGGCTCCTTGAGCCAGAGGGTGACGGTGTTGTCCTCCACCTGGACCTGGGTCACCAGCTCCTGCTCCAGCAGGCGGCGGATCTCCCCGTAAGAGGTCTGGACGCTGCCGTCCAGCCCCCCGCGCAGGGCAAAGATGGTCATCAAGAGGATCACGGCGATGAGCAGATAAAAGCCCACGTCGCGCATGCTTCCTTTGCGTTTCAAACAGCGGACACGTCCTTTCCGGGCTGAATCAGCGCGCTAAAAACCGGCCTGGCCCCGGTCATTTTTCGTATACACAGGGCTTGAGCACTCCTATGTAAGGCAGGTTGCGGTACTTTTCGGCATAATCCAGGCCGTAACCCACCACGAAGTAGTCGGGGATGGAGAAGCCCGCGTAGTGCAGCTCCACCGGCTTGGTGCGGCGGGAGGGCTTATCCAGCAGGGTGCACAGCCGTACCGAGGCGGGGCGGCGGGCCTGGAGGATCTGAAGCAGGTAGCTCAGCGTGTTGCCGCTGTCCAGAATATCCTCCACCACGATCACGTCCTTGCCCTCGATGTGCTCGGACAGGTCCTTGACGATCTTCACCTGGCCGGAGCTGGCGGTGCCTGCCCCGTAGGAGGAGACTGCCATAAAGTCCACCGTGCAGGGCAGGTGGATCTGCCGCACCAGATCGGCCATAAAAACGAAGGACCCCCGCAGCACGCTGACCAGCAGCGGCTCTTTTCCGGCGTAGTCCCGGTCGATCTCGGCGGCGATTTCGCTCACCCGGCGTGCCAGCTCCTCCTGGGAAAACAGCACCCGTTCCACATCTTTGTCCAGTATCTGTTCCATCTCGCTCACTCTTTCTTCCAAAATAGCAGTTCATAGGCGCGCCCCCCGGTCTGGGCCAGACGGCGCTGGTCGGCCCCAAAGCCCGCCACCGCCGCCACCCCGGCCCGGTCGGCCAGGACGGGGATATGTTCCCGCTCCCGTCGGGGGACTTTTTCGTCGATAAACAGCTTTTTCAACGTCTTGGTGCCCCCCCGCCGGGGCAGGGCGATCTCGTCTCCGGTCTGCCGGGGCCGCAGCAGCAGCACACCGTCCACCTTGTCCCGGTCCAGGTAGACCGCGCCGGGAAGGCGTTCGCTCTCGTCCGGACAGGGGAGCGAGCGACAGCGCACCCGCCATGGGGTGCCCTCCAGGAGGGTCTCCCCGTCCAGCACCAGGGGCGCGGGAAGGAAGGGGGGCAGGGGATCGGACGAACGGGTCAGCAGCAGTTCCCGGTAGACACGCTGGGCCAGCTTGCCGCCGGGCAGGAAGACCACGGCGGAGGGATCGCTCCCCCGGGCCAGCTCCACTACAGCGTTCAGGTGGGCGGAGGAACAGTTGGTATTGCCGTCCCCCAGCATCTCCAGCAGCCGCCGCACCGCCCGGGGGGCGATGGCGGGGGGAAGCTCGGCGATCAGGCGGGCTTCGATGACCAGGTCGTCCTCCGCCCAGCGGGCGTTGGCGCAGACCAGCGCGGCCTGGGCGTTGAGATAGTCGTTGTCGGCGCGCAGCAGGGCCATGGTGGCGGCCACGCCCTCGCTCAGGCGGGGATTCAGGTCCCGCAGCACCGGCACCACCTGATGGCGCAGGCGGTTGCGGGCATAGGCCTCATCGGAATTGGAGCTGTCCTCCACATGGGGGATGCCGTGCTCGGCCAGGTAGGAGAGCACCTCCGCCCGGGAGCAGGCGAGCAGGGGGCGCACGATCCCGTCGCGGCGGGGCGGGATGCCGGACAGCCCATGCAGCCCGGCGCCCCGCACCAGATGGAGCAGCAGGGTCTCCAAATTGTCGTCGGCATTATGGGCGGTGGCGATGCGCGTACAGTCCAGAGCCTCGGCGCTTTGGCGGAGAAAATCATAGCGCAGCTGCCGGGCGGTCTCCTCCACACCCAGACCGCGGCTCTGAGCCTGCGCGTTCACATCTCCCTCGCCCATCACGAAAAGGATGTCGCGCGCTGCGCACCACTGGGCCACAAAGGCCGCGTCCCGGTCGGATTCCGCGCCCCGCAGGTGGTGGTGGAAGTGGGCGGCCGCAATGGTAAAGCCGCCGGGCTTTGCTAGCTCTCCCAGCAGGTGGAGCAGGCACATGGAGTCCGCCCCGCCGGACACGGCGCACAAGACCCGTCCGCCCCGGGGGAGCATATCGTATTCCATCGAGAGAGAGAGCACCTTTTGCAGCATAGCGCGCCTCGCAAAGTTTCCGCCGGGGGCGGAAATAAATGGATTGGACGTGCGGAAAAACACAGGGGAAACCGCCCCGCAGGGCAAGCGGGGAAGCGCTGGAGGGCGGGCCTGCGCAGCACCCAGTTCTTCCGTTGTCCCGCCCAGGCGGGACAACGAAGAGGGGGAACGGCGGGCGCGGGACGTCAGTATTCCTCGTGCCTTCGGTCAAGGGAGGAAAAGGTGGTATACTCGGGCAGCCACTGCAGCTCCACCTTACCGGTCTCGCCGTGGCGGTTTTTGGCAATGATGCACTCCGCCAGATTGTGATTTTCGCTGTCCTCGTTGTAATAATCCTCCCGATAGAGGAACATGACGATATCCGCGTCCTGCTCGATGGCGCCGGATTCCCGCAGGTCGGAAAGCATGGGGCGCTTGTCGGAGCGGGCCTCGTTGGCGCGGGAGAGCTGGGACAGGCAGAGCACCGGCACGTTGAGCTCCTTGGCCATGATTTTCAGGGCGCGGGAGATATCGGAGACAATCTGCTGGCGGTTATCGCCGCTGCGGCCCGGCCCGCCGGCGGAGGTCATAAGCTGGAGGTAGTCTATGACCACCAGCCCCAGATTATCCACCCGGCGGCACTTGGCATTCATGTCCGCCACCGAGAGGGCGGGGTTGTCGTCGATGAGGATCTGGGTCTGGTTCAGGGCGGCGGAGGCGGCGGCGATCTTGGTCCAGTCGTCCTCGCTGAGCTTGCCCGTCACCAGGCGCTTGTTGTCCACAAAGCTCTCGCCGGAGATCAGGCGCATGGCCAGCTGCTCCCGGCTCATTTCCAGCGAAAAAAAGACCACGGTTTTGCCGGAGAACTTGCCCGCGTGCAGCAGGATGTTCAGGGCGAAGGAGGTCTTGCCCATGCCGGGGCGGGCGGCCAGCAGGATCAGGTCGGATTTGTTCAGACCGGAGATGGCCGCGTCCACGTCGGGCAGGCCGGTGGACAGGCCGGGGACCGCCTGTTCGCTGGCGGCCAGCTCGTTGAGGCGCTCGTACACGTTGAGGATGACGCTGGAAATGTGCTCCAGGCCCTGGGCGGAGCGGCCCTGCCGGATGGCGTAGATGCGCTGCTCGGCGGCCTCCAGCACCTCGCGGGCGGTGCCGGTGCCCTCCTGGATCATGGCGGTCAGGTCTCCCGCGGTCTCGGCGATGCGCCGCAGCAGGGACTTGTCCTTGACGATGGCGGCATACTCCTTTACGTTGGCCGCCGTAGGCGTGATCTCCATCAGCTGGAGAATATAGTTGCGGGAGGTGTTTTCGTCATATACCCCGTTCAGGCGCATGTGCTCCAGCACCGTCACCGGGTCGATGGTCTGGGAGAAATTGAACATGGAATAGATGGTCTCATAGATCTCCCGGTTCTGCCGCAGATAGAAGTCCTCGCTTTTCAGGGCTTCGATGACCTCCGGCACGCAGCGGGCGTCAATGAGCATGGCGCCCAGCACGCTTTGCTCGGCCTCCACGCTGTGGGGCATCTGCCGCGACAAAAGCTCCTCTTCGGTTGCCATGTGTTCCACCCGCTTCCCGTTGCTGTTTGCGCGCGGGCGAACCGGCTTCGCCGCAGCGCGCGGCGGCGCGCCTGAATGCAGGCGGCCGCCTTCCCGTCCGGGGGAAACGCCCCCCGAACGCGCGTTAGTTCTCGGCCACGACCACCTTCAGGGTGCCGGTGACCTCGTAGCCCAGCTTCACCTTGAGCGTATAGCCGCCGAAGGCCTTGATGGGCTCATCCTGGACGATCTTGGTTTTCGGAATGCTGATGCCGTGCTGGGCGCTCAGGGCGTCGGCGATCTCCTTGGAGGTCACCGCGCCGAACAGCCGCCCGCCGTTGCCGCCCTTGGCGACCACCTTCACGCTCAGCTGCTCAAGCCTGGCGGCCACGGCCTCGGCCTCCGCCTTTTCGGCGGCCTGCTGGGCCATTCTCGCCTTCTCCTGCATCTTCATGGTGTTCACATTCTCCGCGGTGGCCGGCACGGCCAGCTTTCGGGGCAGGAGGAAATTGCGGGCATAGCCGTCGCTGGCCTCGATCATCTGGCCCTTTTTGCCCTGGCCCTTCACGTCCTGCTGTAAAATTACTTTCATGTTATCGTCCTTCCTTTCTGGAACTGTCATCATTTAATAGGGGAGATGAATTTCCGCGACGCGCCAGCCGTCTTCGGTACGCTCCATGCGGATGGGGTATGCTTCGGCGGTTTCACCGGTAACGATCAAAGGTTCCTCCGCGCCCTCCGGCGCCTCCGCCAGGACGGCGTAGTGGCCGATCAGGTCGAACACGATTTCGTCCTCGGTCCGACGCACCAACTGGTAGGAGTCGGGTGTCCCGGACCAGCCGTACTCCAGGCTGCTGCCCCGGGAGGCGTCGAGATAGCACAGCCTGCCATCCTCAGTGGAGGTAAAAAGAGGCTGTGGCGTGCCGTGGGCGCGGGTGAAGTAGAGCAGCTCCTCCTGGTATTCGGACGTGAACAGAGCGTCCATCATGGCCTTAAAGTCCGCCCAGCGGGCATAGCGGCCTACGGAGATCACATAGAGATCGCCGCCCAGCTCCACGGTCTGGCAATGGTCCAGGTCCGGCATGCTGCCGTCGTCAAAAGGGAAACGGTCCACGTAGGAGGTCTCGCAGCCCATCAGGAAATTGGCCGCCTCAAATGCATGGAGAAACAGCGCCTGCTGGTCCGTATCCAGAAAGTCGGGGACCGGCTGCGCCTTCGTACTGTCTGAAAGAGGCGGCTCCAACGCAGGGATGGGCGTGGGCGTGGGCGTAGGCGTGGACGTAGGCGTGGGCGCGGCGCAGGCGGCCAGGGTCAGGCACAGCAGCAGGGCCGGCACGGCGGAAAGCAGCCGTTTCATAACCATTCTCCTCTGACGGGCAGGGAACAGGCGGGGCCTATTCCTCCTCCAAGTATTGGTCGATGGCGCGCAGCAGGTCCTTGGTGACCTCCTCCACGCTCTTGCCGGGCACCTGGGCGCCGGCGGTGGCGGCGTTGCCGCCGCCCCCCAGTTTTTCCAGGATTACCTGCACGTTTACATCCCCCATGCTCCGGGCGGAGAGGATCACACGCCCCTCGCCGTCGGGGAAGAGGACAAAAGAGGTGTCGATCCCGGAAATATTCAGCAGCTCGTCGGCGGCCTGGGCGGCGGTGATGCGGCCCACCGGGTGGTCGACCCGGGCCACGGCGATGTCGTTGCGGTACATACGGGCGTTTTGGATGATGTCGTACCGGGCGATGGTGCCCTCCAGATCGTTCTGGAAGAGCTTTTTCACGTCCCCGGTATCCGCGCCGGAGCGGCGGAGGAAGGCGGCCGCCTCGAAGGTGCGGCTGCCGGTACGCATGGTGAACTGTTTGGTATCCAGGGTGATCCCGGCCAGCAGCGCCTCGGCCTCGGCCTTGCGCAGGTCCGCGCCTTCCAGCAGGTACTGCAGCAGCTCGGTGACCAGTTCGCTGGCGGAGGAGGCGTAGGGCTCGTGGAAGTTCAGGGCGGCGTTGGCGATATAGGTGGCGGCCCGGCGGTGATGGTCGATGACCGCCACCTTGCTGCTGGATTCCAGCAGGTCCTGACTGACCACCTGCTCGGGGCGGTTGGTGTCCACCACCACCAACAGGGCGTTGACGTCGGCCGCCAGGATGGCATCCTGCACGGAGAGAAACACGCCCTGGTATTCCGGCAGCTGGGAGAGCTTCTCCATCATCTCGCTGGCGGGGGTTTGGCCCGCCTCCTTGACAATGTTCACCGGGGTGCCCTTTTTCCGGGCGATGGCGCACACGCCGGCGGCCGCGCCGATGCAGTCCAGATCCGGAAATTTGTGGCCCATGACGAATACCCGGGAGGCGTCGGCCACCAGCTCGCCCAGGGCGTTGGCCATGACCCGGCTCTTGACCTTGGTGCGCTTCTCCAGCTCCTTGGTGCGCCCGCCGTAAAACTCAAAATTAAACTTGTTCTTGATGACCGCCTGGTCGCCGCCGCGGGAGAGGGCCATCTCCACCGACAAAGAGGCGTACTGGAACAGCTCCTCCAGGGTATCCGCGTCCCGGCCGATGCCGATGGACACCGTGGCGGGCAGGCCGTTGGGGCTGACCACCTCATGGACTGCGTCCAGCACCGAGAACTTGCCCTCCTGGAACTGGGCCAGGAAATGCTCCTCGAAAAGGAAGAGGTAGCGGTCCCGGTCGTACCGGCAGAACAGGCCCTGGGCGGGGGCCGCCCACTGGTCCAGACGCTGGTCGATCTCGCTGCGCAGGGCCGAGCGGGCGTTGTCCGGGATGCCCTTCATCAGCTCCTCATAGTTGTCCAGCATCAGGATGGCCGCCACAGGACGGGCGGCATAATACAGGTCCCGCACGTCGGCCAGATCGGTCACGTCCACCCAGTAGGTGGTGGCCAGATATCCCCGGGCGCCGGAATCCTCCGTGCGCACCAGATGGCCGAAGACCTGGAAGCGCCGCTCCCCCAGCAGCACCTCGGTGGGACACTCGGTCTTGCCCTCCATGAGCCAGCGGGAGGAAAAGTCGGGTACGGCGGCGGTGAGCTTGGTGTCAAACAGGTGCTCGCGCTCGCCGGTGATCTGCAGAAAGCGGTCGTTGGACCAGATGACCTCGTCGTTCTCCGGCCGGAAGATGACCATGGGCAGGGGGGCGTTGACCATGGTGTCCTTGGTAGCCGTGTCCATATTGCAGGTGACGCTTTCAATATACTGGATGATCTCTTTCTGCCGGTGGGCGTTGCTGCGGCGGAAGTAAAGGTAGAGCACCAGCACCACCGCCAGTTCCGCCAGGGCGGCGGGGCGGCTGAACAGGGCGGTGACACCCGCAAAGACCAGAAGGCATAAGAAATACAGCCGGAGGCTGGGCTCCAGCAGATGGGACAGCTTGTTTTTTCGCATGAGACACCTCCCATGACGCGGCACTCAATAATAAAGGTATTTTATTATACCAAACTCAAAAGTTAAAAACAAGTCCGCTTGCGCCCCAACTCCGCCTGTGGTACAATAACTTTTATCCAATTTGTATCACGCTTTACATTCTTTTGCTCCGGCGACTGCCATACTGAAGGGCACAAGGAGCATTTGATAAGGAGGCCGCTTTTTATGAAGGAATATCCCGTCCAGCGCGCCGCGGCGCTCAAACCGCTGCCCGACCCGGAGATGCTGGTGTTCGGCAAGACCTTTACCGACCACATGTTTTTGATGGATTACACCGCCGGGCAGGGCTGGCACGACGGGCGCATCGTCCCCTACGCGCCGCTGGCCCTGGAGCCCTCCGCCATGGTGTTTCATTACGCGCAGGAGGTCTTTGAGGGACTGAAGGCCTACCGCAGTCCGGACGGGGGCGTGCAGCTGTTCCGCCCCATGGAGAACGTCCGGCGCATCAACTCCTCCTGCGAGCGGATGTGCATCCCGCAGCTGCCGGAGGAAGATACCCTTGCCGCCATCGAGCAGCTGGTGCGCGTGGAGGAGCGCTGGGTGCCTGCCAAGCCGGGCACGTCCCTGTACATCCGCCCCTTTGTCATCGCCACTACTCCCAGCCTGGGCGTACATGCGGCGCATGACTATATTTTCTGCATCATCACCTGCCCAGTGGGCGCTTACTACAAAGAGGGCATCAACCCCGTGCGCATCTATGTGGAGAACCAGGATGTCCGCGCCGTCCGGGGCGGGACCGGGTACACCAAATGCGGCGGCAACTATGCCGCCTCCATCCGGGCCGGAGAGCGGGCCGAGGAGCAGGGGTATGCCCAGGTGCTCTGGCTGGACGGCGTGCACCGCAGGTATATCGAGGAAGTGGGCTCCATGAACGTGCTGTTCAAGATCGGCGGCACGGTGATCACCCCAGCGCTCACCGGCTCCGTCCTGCCGGGCATCACCCGCAAATCCTGCATCGAGCTGCTCAAGAGCTGGGGCGTTCCGGTGGAGGAGCGCCTCATCACCGCCGAGGAGCTCTTCGACGCCGCCGAGGCGGGGCGGCTGGAGGAGGCCTTCGGCTCCGGCACCGCCGCCGTGGTCTCCCCCATCGGCGAGATGGGCTGGGGCGAGCGTCACGTAACGGTCAACGGCGGACAGATCGGCGCGCTGACCCGGAAGCTGTACGACACCCTGACCGGTATCCAGTGGGGCACGGTCTCCGATCCCTTCGGCTGGACGCTCAAGCTGTGACGGAAGATACAGGCGGCCCGCCGCCTCGTTATCGTCCGCCTCGCAGAAGTCCGCGGCCGGAGCGGCAAACGAAGGTTTGCTCGGTGTGCCCGTCGTGAAACACAAATCTCAGCCGGCCCATATGCAGGCGCTCCGCTTTTGGCGGACCGCTTATCCGTGAAGTCAAAACCTCCGGCAAAGCCGGAGGCTTGAGTAAGCCCTAGAAGGGCATGATACGGACGAAGCCCCTTAAGGGGCCCCGAAAGGTTTGCCGACCGCATTTCTTTCACGGGCTGCCCCTTAAGGG
>NZ_JANGBE010000045.1:0-26435 GCF_024462255.1 Flavonifractor sp. DFI.6.63
CGGACAGGGCTCGATTCTTGCAGAAAAGTCGCCCTGTCCGTCATGAGAGGTGTCATTTCCGACGCGCATGTCGCCGGAAATGACGGAGTTTCCTTTCCTTCCGTCGTCTGCGGACGACTCAACTCTGAGAGGCTCTTCTCCAGGAGGGTTTTTCAACAGCCTGAACAGCCCCCGGCATAGCCGGGGGCTGTTGAAGCATTCCGATTCAGGTCCCTTCCGTTTGGGCGCCGTCGTCCTCTCTGAGATCGGCCAGGGTCAAGGACATCAGGTCCTCCTTGCCGGGAGCCTCCAGAGCGGCCACACGGTCGGATTGGCGGGAGACCGCACGTTCGAAAACATTGCGCACATCACGGGCGTTTCCGAAGTTCTCGTCCCGTTCCTCATACAGCTCGCGGAAATACGTTCCGGCGTATTCTTCTGCTTCATCACTGAGCGTATATCCGTTTTTTGCGCACATGGACTGAAAAATGGCCATGAGCTGCCCGCCATTGTAATCTTCAAAGTAAAAATATTTGTTGAAGCGGCTCTCCAGGCCGGGGTTTGCGTGGATGAACGTTCCCATCAGCTCGGTGTACCCGGCCACAATGACGATCAGGTCGGCGCGGTGATCCTCCATGCCCTTGAGCAGCGTCTCGATGGCTTCCTTCCCGAAGTCGTTGGGGGCATCCTGATTGGCCAGGGCATAGGCCTCGTCGATGAAAAGAACCCCGCCCAGCGCTTTTTGGATCACCTCGCCCGTCTTGATGGCCGTCTGTCCCACAAACCCGGCCACCAGGCCGGAACGGTCCACCTCCACCAGCTGGCCCTTGGAGAGGACCCCGATGGCATGGTAAATCTTCGCCAGCAGGCGGGCCACGGTGGTCTTGCCGGTCCCGGGGTTGCCCAGAAAGACCAGGTGCAGAGACATGGGGGGAATGGGCAGCTCATGTTCCTGACGCAGCTTGCGCACCTTGACCAGGTTGATCAGGCTTTTCACATCGGCCTTGACCTTGTCCAGACCGCACAGCCCGTCCAGCTCGGCCATCAGCTCTTCCAGGCTGGGAGCGGGCGCCTGCTCCGCCTCGGTCTGAGGCGCCGCCTCTCCGCCGCCGGCTACGGCGGCGGCGGGGGCCGCCTCATCCCCGGGCCCATCCGCCTCAGGACGTTTGGAAATGAAATCCTTGGCGTCCAGCGGGGCTTTTCCGCCCTTGAGCCCATCCCGGTCGCACAGGGCAGAGAGGCTGTCGGCGCAGGCGTTGACGAATCCCGCCTCCTCCTCGCTGACCACATCGTCCACAGCGGCGAAAAGCAGCTGCATCAGCGTCATCAGGTCGATGAACCGCCGGGCCAGATGGGTACCGGAGACTTTGTCGCTGGCCCGCATGCGGGCAAAAAAGGGAGGCGGCTGAAAGCCGGGGTACTCGCTCACCGCGGTGGAAAGCTCCCAGAACAGGATGGCGGGCACCGGGTTTCCCTTGGTATAGATGGCGTTATAGTACTCCACATGGCGCGGTGTGATGGACGCGCCGTCCCGTCCCCAGACGCCAAGCGTACAGGCACGAAAGAAGATGTCCACCTCCTGGGTGAACTTTATGCGCAGGGTGGCATCGGTGATCTGCCGCCGGAAGGCGGTCACCCCGTCGCTGTATTGCTTATGCACCTCGGCGGCGCTCAGGGATCCCTTCAAGTTCATGCACCTCGTTTCTTTGCTATTATATCCCAAAGACAGGCCCTGCGCAAGAAGTGCTTACGTCTGCCGGTGCTCCGGAAAGAACCGCCGGTCCATCTGTGGAACACCAGACGGGAAGCGGTTGACATAAATGTTAAAAAACCTTTACATTTTGCGCCCCGGCGTTGACGGCTGTGTTCCGAGCGTGTAGAATGATAGCAAAGTATGTCTGAAGGAGGAATTCCATATGGCATCGAAGCGTACTGCCGGTACCCGGCAGGAAATGATTCACTGTGACAGGTGCGGCGAGGATTATGCCGCTTCCTATAAAAGCTGCCCGTTCTGCGACGAGATGGAATATGAGGAGGAAGGCCGTCCGCGGGGCGGCCGGCGGCTGGCGGGCAATACCCGGGGCGGCGGTTACGGCGGCGGCCCTTCCGTCGGACGGATCATCCTGACGGTGCTCTCGCTGGCTCTGATCGTGGCCGCGGTCATGATCGTCATCTCCATCATCAAGCCGCTGGTGGACCGGGGACAGACCACCCTGCCGGAGGATTCTCCGGCTCAGAACACCCAGCAGCTGGATTCCCCGGCGCCCGGCGAGACCGGTACGCCGGAGGATACCACGCCGCCGGAGGCCTCCGCGGAACCTGTAATCCCCGACGATCAGACCGCCACCGGGTTTACCCTGAGCAAGTCTGAGTTTACGCTCAGCGATACCTGGCCGGATCCCATTACCCTGACGGTGACCTTCCTCCCGGCCGGGTCCACCGGTACGATCACATGGACCAGCAGCGACCCGGAGATCGCTTCAGTGGATGAAAACGGCAAGGTGAGCCATGGGACCAAGACGGGGACCGCAACCATTACCGCCGCCATGGCGGGGGGCATCACCCAGACTTGCAAGGTCTACAACTCCGTCACCAGCGGCGCCGCGTCCTCCGCCGGCGGGACCAGTACCGCCCTCTCCCTGAACAAGACGGATTTTACCTTCTCCAGCAAGAGCGAGCCTGCCGTGTATATGAAGGTAAACGGCACCTCCTCCGCGCCCAGCTGGAGCATCGGGGATACTTCAGTGGCCACCATCTCCGCCGACGGCGTGGTCCGGCCCGTGGGCCGGGGCACCACGACCATCACCTGCAAGGTGGACGGGCAGACCCTGAAGTGCATCGTCCGCTGCAACTTCTGAGCATACATACAAAACGACCCGCTCTCCGCCTGTGCGGAGAGCGGGTCGTTTATCCGAAGGCGCGGCGCAGCCGGTCCAGCTGGGCCGGTTCTTCCACCCAGTGCTCCGTGTAACCGCAGTTCAGGCAGACGTGGCGGATGACCGGGATCTTTCCCAGCAGAGTCACGCTGGAAGTGTAGATGTTATTGCCGGAGGCATAGCGCCCCGGCGTGTCCGGGATGCGCAGGATGTCGCCGGCGCCGCACTTGGGACAGCGATGCGTATGCAGCATGCGCTTACAGCTCCTTTCGCTCATAGATGTGCCGGGCGATCCCGTAAGACACGGCAAAGGCGGCCGCAGCCAGGAGCGCAAGAAGCGCCACAGCCGCCCGGGCGGGCGCCTGCGGGAGACGGAGCCCGCCGCGGTGGAGCTGCCACAAAAGCATCCCGCCGCCGACCACGGCAATGCATACCGCCATGATGGCGAAACGCCCCTTTTCAGCTCCATGCTTCAGCAGGACCGGAAGAAGCACCGCATCGATGCCCAGTGCCACGCTGCCGCAGCATAGGACGGCATACAGGGCGGTGGGGAGGGGCTCTCTCAGCAGCCCCAGGCCCACCAGCAGGGTGATGAGAGCCGACACCAGCAGCAAGCCCAGCAGCAGAAGCAGGAGAGAAAAGAGGTACTTGGCGGCCACCACGCCCCGCCGCCCCGCCGGGGTGGCGGCGGCGTATTGGCCCCAGCGGGCCTGCTCATCATAGGAAAACGAGGTGATGGGGAGCATGGTGGCAAAAAGAACCACCATGCCGGGCAGGATGGAGGCGCTCAGGAAGCCGCTGACTGCGATGACCGTATAGAAGACGGCGAGCACCAGAACGTACAGCAGCTGCTTTTTCAACAGGAGAAAGTCTTTATAGATCAGCGCGTACATATCCGCTCCCTCACAGCTCCTTTTTTTCGTAGATCCCCTGGGCGATCCAGTAGGAGAGCACGAAAGTGCCCACGGCCAGGATCGCCAGCAGGGCGGGCAGGGCGTTTGCCAGCCAGGCGGGCGGCCGGGGCAGGCCGCCCTGCTGCTGGGCCAGCTTGCCCAGCAGCATGCAGCCCCCGAAAATGACGATGAAGAAGATCATGCTGATGGTACGGCTCTTTTCCGCGCCGAACCGGAACAGCAGCGGCAGGAGGATGGCGTCCATGACCATGGCCACGCCCATACAGGCCCCCACGGCTGCCAGCAGGTCGGCAAGCGGCTCTGTGAGCAGCCCGGTCAGCGACAGGATCGCGGCCAGAACGGCTACCAGGACGGCGCAGGCTGCCAGGACCAGCAGCGTAAAGAGGTATTTGGCCGCCACCACGCCGCTCCGACCGGCGGGGGTGGCGGCGGCGTACCGCCCCCAGTGGGCCTGGTCGTCATAGGCAATGGAGCTCATGGGAACCATCATGGCGATGACCGCCACCAAAGCGGAGAGAATGGAAGCGGGGAACACACCGGTCACGGCCAGTACGCCGTAGACCACAAAGAAGGCCAGATAGTAGCCCAACTGCTTTTTCATGACAAAAAAGTCCTTGCAGATCAGTCCGCGCATGACGCATCCCCCTTTACGGTGAAGAGCATGATCTCCTCCAGAGTCACAGGGTCCACTGTGAGCTGCGGATAACGGCGGCAGAACGCGCGCCGGTCTTTGATCAGCGCTTCGCAGCCAAACTGGCTCACCCGTTTGCCGGCCAGCAGGGCCGGGTCCACCGCAGCCAGGTCGCTCCGGGCGCAGACCAGCCGCCCGTAGGTGTCCAGCAGTTCATCCTTGGCGCCCTGCACGGCGACCTTGCCCTTGTGCAGGTAGGTCACGTAGTCGGCCACCTTTTCCAGATCGCTGGTAATATGGCTGGAGATGAGGATGGCATGCGTTTCCTCCTGGATGAACGCCAGAAACTCATCCAGGATCTCGTCCCGCACCACCGGGTCGAGCCCGCCGGTGGCCTCATCCAGGATCAGCAGCCGGGGCCGGGCGGACAGCGCCGAAGCGATGGAGAGCTTCATTTTCATCCCCTTGGAGTATTCCTTGATGGTCTTATCCCGGGGCAGGCCGAATTTGCGCAGATAATCCTCGAAGCACGCGCTGTCCCAGCGCCGGTAGATCCTGGACAGGATTTTCCCCACCTCGCAGGCGCGGAGGGTCTCATGGAAGGTGCACTCGTCCAGCACGACCCCGATCTGCTCCTTGACGGCGCGCTCCTCTCTGAGATTGTCCATGCCCAGCACCCGGATGGTCCCGCTGTCCCGGCGGATCAGGTTCAGAATACATTTGATCGTGGTGGATTTACCGGCGCCGTTCTCGCCGATCAGGCCCATGATGGTACCGCCGGGAACGGCCAGGGATACGTCGTCCAGGCGGAAGGAACCGTACTGTTTGCTCAGATGTTCGATCTCCAATGCGTAGTTCATCATGACTCGTCTCCATATAAAAGGTTGAGGGTCTCGGTCATTTCGCCCAGAGTGACGCCGCCGGTCTTGGCTGCGTCCACTGCCCGGGAGAGATGTTCTTCCACCCGGCGCAGGGTATCCTCCCGCACCAGCTCCAGGTTGCGGGGGGCAACAAAGCACCCTTTTCCCGGAATCGTGGTCAGAAAGCCGTCCCGTTCCAGTTCTTCATAGGCGCGCTTGGTGGTGATCACGGAAATACGCAGCTCCTTGGCCAGCAGCCGCATGGAGGGCAGGGCCTCGCCCTCCCGCAGCTCGCCCCGCAGAATGAGGCCCTTCACCTGCCGGGTAATCTGGTCATAGATGGGTATGCCGCCGGAATTGCGGATGATGATGTCCATGATGCACCTTCTTGTTGTTTTACTGTATATATTCAGCATGTACAGTATATACGCAGCGGGGACGTTTGTCAATAGGATGCGACCATTTTATCCGTCAAGACAGAACGGCGGCCTGGGACAGGGAATCCTATCCCTGCTTCTTTTTGGTTTTTCGAAAAAACGGAGAAAGCGGAAGCCGCATGCGACTTCCGCTTTCTCCCTGCTTTAGAATGGATTACTTGTGGTCCACACCGTACATATACTGGATCAGGTCCAGTACCTTGTTGGAGTAGCCCATTTCGTTGTCATACCAGGACACGACCTTCACGAAGGTGTCGGTCAGGGCGATGCCGGCGCCGGCATCGAAAATGGAGGTGCGGGGATCGCCCAGGAAGTCGGAGGAGACCACGGCGTCCTCGGTATAGCCCAGGATGCCCTTCAGCTCGCCCTCGGAGGCGGCCTTCATGGCGGCGCAGATCTCATCGTACTTCGCGGGCTTGGCCAGGTTGACGGTCAGGTCCACCACAGACACGTCGAGAGTGGGCACGCGCATGGACATGCCGGTCAGCTTCCCGTTGAGGGAGGGGATGACCTTGCCCACGGCCTTGGCGGCGCCGGTGGAGGAGGGGATGATGTTGCCGGAAGCCGCGCGGCCGCCGCGCCAGTCTTTCTTGGAAGGGCCGTCCACGGTCTTCTGGGTGGCGGTGGTGGAGTGGACGGTGGTCATCAGGCCCTCGGTAATGCCCCAATTGTCGTTGAGGACCTTGGCGATGGGGGCCAGGCAGTTGGTGGTGCAGGAGGCGTTGGAGACAAAATTCATGCTGGGATCATAGGCAGTGTTGTTCACGCCCATCACGAACATGGGGGTGTCGTCCTTGGAGGGGGCGGACATGACGACCTTCTTGGCGCCGGCGTCAATGTGAGCCTGGGCCTTCTCCTTGGTCAGGAACTGACCGGTGGACTCCACCACATACTCGGCGCCCACCTTGCCCCAGGGAATGTTCTTGGGGTCCATCTCAGCGAAGAAGGAAACCTCTTTGCCGTTGACGATGATGGAGTGGTCGGTATAGCTGATCTCGCCCTGGAACTGACCGTGCATGGTATCGTAACGGAGCATGTAGGCCATATAGTCCGGCGTCATGAAAGGGTCGTTGATGCCGACAAACTCAATGTCAGGGCGGCTGATGCCGGCGCGGAACACCAGACGACCGATCCGGCCAAAGCCATTAATGCCAACTTTGATGCTCATAATGAATCTCTCCTTCGTTCTAAATGATTTCTTAAGTCTGTTTTTTTCAGCGCGCCTTCATTATAGACTAATCCTCTGCGCTTGAAAAGAGGAAAAACCGAAAAGTTAATGGGAAATTTGAATGAATTTGCGAGCCGGTTATCGGTAAACGTTGCAGTTTCGACATTTTTCGATCTTTTTCTTGTGCGGCAGACCAATATTTGGTATACTGACCTCGTATCGCAGTTTTGATCCGCTTTTGCACATGCTATCAGTGCTCGACCGTCCATACGAGAGGAGGGCTCGGCGTTGGAGCCGTTATTGGAGGAATGGGGGCCGCTTCTGGTGGAGCAGCTCCGGGAACAGCTGAACAATTTAACTGCGGCGGCGCAGCTTTTAACTCCGGTTGTGCAGGAGTCCGGCGAGGAACGCCACCGGCAGTATCTTGCCATTCTGAACCAAAGCGTATACCGTATGACCCGTACCCTGAACAATGCGGAGTATGCCCAGCTGCCGGAAGGGGAACCGGCCCTGCGCCGGGCGCCGCTGGATCTGGCGGGCCTGTGCCGGGAGCTGGAGCGGCAGGTGACCCCGCTGGCCGCGCTGGCCGGGGTGCAGTTCTCCTACGAGGAGGAGCGCGCCTGTCTGCTGACGGTGGGGGACGCCGCCCTGCTGCGGCGGATGCTGCTCAACCTGATCGCAAATGCCCTGGGGGCGGCGGGGAGCGGCGGGCAGGCCGGACTGCGGCTGGCCGATGCCCGGTCGGCGGCGGTGCTCACCGTGTGGGACAACGGTCCCGGGCTGCCGCCGTGCGCGGAAGAGCGCGGCGCAGAAAGCCTGCTCCGCAGGCCGGACGGCCTGGGGCTCGGGCTGAGCATCGCCCGGCGTGTCGCATCCCTCCACGGCGGCGCGCTGGTTTTGGAACAGCGGGAGGGGCGCGGCCTGCGCTCGGTGGTCTCCCTGCCGGTATGCCCGCCGGAGCGGAATCAGATGCTCAAAACGCCCCAAATGGGCTGCGACCCCACCGGCGGTTTTTCCCCGGTATTGGTGGAACTGTCCGGTGTGCTGCCCTACCAGGCCTTTTTGCCGGAGGACGTGGAATAGGCGCGCATACCAGCGTTTGCTGGAGAAGTCCCGCCGCGTTTTGCACCGGTGGCGCGAAACGGCGTTCCACTCTCTCCCGCCGCGGCGCGCCCGGACGGAAGAGGGGGCGAACGCTCCGCAGTGGTTTCGATGGTCTCAGGCATGCGCGGGACGTTTGGTCCCGCGCATGCTTTTCTCTGCCCGTGCCTGAAATGGCTTGGGGCGGGGCTTGACGCTGGCCGGAGGACGTGGGATAATAAAGGGTAAATCCTGGTGCGAATTTGGGCTTGGGAGTGCTGGCATGACCGACTTTTTGATCAAAACTTTCATCCGGGACAGCGAGCAGGTCCACGACCCGGCGGTGCGGGAGCGCTACGGCGTCCTGTCCGGCGTTGTGGGCATCCTGCTCAATCTGCTGCTTTCGGCGGGCAAGCTCTGTGCCGGGGTGCTCTCGGCTTCGATTTCCATCACGGCCGACGCGTTCAACAATTTATCCGATGCCGGTTCGTCCGTGGTGACGCTGGTGGGCTTCAAGCTGGCGGGCCAAAAGGCAGACGACGGCCACCCCTTCGGCCATGGGCGGCTGGAATACCTGACGGGGCTGCTGGTTTCGCTGGTCATCCTGCTGGTGGGCCTGGAGCTGGGCAAGAGCTCTATTGAGAAGATCCTCCACCCGGAGCCGGTCTCGTTCTCCGTGGTCTCTGTGATCATTCTGGCCATTTCCATCCTGGTGAAGCTATGGATGTGCCTGTTCAACCGCCGGCTGGGCCGCCGCATCGGCTCGGCCGCCATGGCCGCCACCGCGGCCGACTCGCTTTCCGACGTGGCGGCCACTTCCGCCGTGTTGGCCGGAACCCTGGTGGGACGGATGACCGGCCTGGCGATCGACGGCTGGGTGGGCGCCCTGGTGGCGGTATTCATCCTGCGGGCGGGCTGGGGGGCCGCCAAGGATACCATCAATCCCCTGCTGGGCCAGAATCCGGACCCGGAACTGGTGCGGAATATCCAGACCACAGTGCTCTCCCATCCGCAGGTGACGGGAATGCACGATCTGATCATCCACGACTACGGCCCCGGCCGGAGCATGATGTCCTTCCATGCGGAGGTGCCCATCGATTCCGATATCATGGAGGCCCATGATGTGATCGACCACATCGAACGGGAGCTGAAGGACCGGTTCGGGATCGAGACCTCGGTGCATATGGATCCCATCGCCACCAACGACGAGCAGGTCAACCGGGTGCGCGCTCAGGTGGCCGCGCTGGTACAGGTCATCGATCCGGCCATGACGATCCACGATTTCCGCATGACCCGCGGCCCCCTCCATACCAACCTGATCTTCGACGTGGTGGTCCCCCATAAGTGCCCGCTCAGCGACGGAGAGGTGGCCGCACGGATCGAAAAGGCGGTAAAGACGCTGGACGACCATTATTTTGTGGTGCTTCAGCTCGACCGCTCTTACGTAAGCGGGCATTAGCCCTGCGGGAGGCGGACAGGGCAGGCAAAACCCCTTTGCCCGATGCTGCGGCATTCTCTTAACAAAAAATTCACCCAACCGCCGCCCGCGGCAGGTATAATGGCAGCAAACGGCCGGGATGCCGGCCGGCGGGCATGAACGATGCGCACGGACCGCTGTGCGTTTGTCGTATCCAAACCAGTAGACCGCAACAAAAAAGGACGGTGCGCTATGGCTAAAAAGGTCCTCATCGTGGAAGACGAAACCAACATTGCCGAACTGCTCCACCTATATCTGGAGAAAGAAGGATTTGACACGGCGGTAGCCGGGGACGGCGGAAAGGGCGTGGAGCTGTTCCGCTCCTTCCATCCGGACCTGGTGCTGCTGGACATCATGCTGCCGATCATGGACGGCTGGTCCGTGCTGAAAAAGATCCGCGAGAGCGATAAGACCCCCGTCATCATGCTCACGGCCAAGGGAGAGACCCAGGACAAGGTGGCCGGCCTGGAGGGGGGCGCCGACGATTATATCGTCAAGCCCTTTGAGATGAAGGAGGTCCTGGCCCGGATCCATGCGGTGCTCCGCCGCTTCGGCGGCGAGGAGGACAGCGGGGAGAAGAAGCTTACCTTCGACAAGCTGGTCATCAACCTGGATTCTTACGAGCTGCTGGTGGACGGCAAGCGGGTGGACACGCCCCCCAAGGAGCTGGAGCTTCTGTACCACCTGGCCGCCTCGCCCAACCGGGTGTTTACCCGCAACCAGCTGCTGGACGAGGTATGGGGCTTCGATTACTTCGGGGATTCCCGCACGGTCGACGTGCACATCAAGCGCCTGCGGGAGAAGCTGGAGGGCGTCTCGGAGCAATGGTGCCTGAAGACCGTGTGGGGCGTGGGCTATAAGTTCGAGGTCGGGGCTGGATGAAAAGCCTGTACAAGCGGCAGTTCGTGATGATGGCGGGGATGATCCTGGTCTCCTTCGCCCTGCTGGGGGCCGCCTTCATCACCCTGTCCTACCGCTATACCGTCCAGGAAAAGCGGGATTCCATGGAGCGCAACGCCGACTATATCGCGGCGTTTACCTCCGCCATGTACTCCAGCGGCTTTAATGTGCGGGACGACGGCTATCAGGTCTACGTCTCCTCCATCGCCCGCATCTCAGACGCCTATGTCCTGGTGACCGCCGCAGACGGACAGGTGATCCTCTCCGCCGACGGGAATACCCTTCAGACCGGCTCTACCGGCTATACCCTGCCCCAAAGCGTGGTGGCGCAGGTACAAAAGGACGGGCGCTTCACCGAAATCACCACCCTGGGCGGACTGTTCCCGGAAAAGCGCTATGTGGCGGGGACCCCCGTACAGGTCAACGCTCTGGATCTGACCACCGGTCAGACCGGGCTGAAGACCATCGCCGTGGTCTACATGGCCGCGGATACCTCCAGCATTACGGAGATGTGGCGGGCGTTCGCCTCCATCTTCTTTTTTACCGCCGTGGTGGTGCTGTGCATCGCCTTCATCACCAGCTCGGTGACCTCCCTGCGGCAGACCAAGCCGCTGAAGGAGATCGCTGATATGGCGCGGAAATTCGGGCATGGGGAATTCGGCGCCCGGGTGAACGGCTATGAAAACCGGCGGGACGAGGTGGGCGAGCTGGCCGAGGCCTTCAACGCCATGGCCGACTCCATCGCCAAGAGCGAGGCCCGGCGCAGCGAATTCGTGGCCAATATCTCCCACGAGCTCAAGACGCCCATGACCACCATCGCCGGATTCTCCGACGGCATTCTGGACGGCACCATCACGCCCAACCATGAAAAGGCGGCCCTGCAGACCATTTCCTCCGAGACGCGGCGGCTCTCCCGCCTGGTGCGGCGGATGCTGGACCTGTCGCGGCTGCAGTCGGCGGAGAACATCACCGCCCAGGAGCAGTTCGATGTGTCCGAGGTGCTGCTGCGGGTGCTGGTGAGCCTGGAGACCAAGATCAACGCCCGCCATCTGGATGTGGATACCCAGATCCCCGAGGGGGCCGTTCTGGTCTGGGGCGACCCGGATTCCATCACCCAGGTGTGTTATAATCTGCTGGACAACGCCATCAAATTCTCCGCCGAGGGCTCCACCCTGGGCCTGAGCATCACGACCAAGGGCGGAAAGGCCTATGTATCGGTACGAAATACCGGTCAGACCATCCCGCCGGAGGAGCTGCCGCTCATCTTCGACCGCTTCCACAAAAGCGACAAATCCCGCAGCGTGGACCGGGAGGGCGTGGGCCTGGGGTTGTATATCGTCAAGACCATCCTGAACAGCCACAAAGAAAACATTACGGTGAGCAGTGAAAATGGTGTGACCGAGTTTGTCTTTACGCTGACGCTGGCCTGAGGAGGCTTTATGCGCAATTATTACGATCAGACTGCGGCGTGGCCGCCCCGCCGGCGGGGCGGCCGAACGGCTGTGGTGTGCTTTCTGATTGCCATTGCCCTGCTGGTGGGCGTGGCCGTGCTGCTCCGCCTGCTGCCGGCGGCGGAGCTGGAGCTGCCCGCCGGGCAGGATGGGGATATACGGCAGCCCTTTGCTCCCGCTGCCTCGGAGCAGCCCACCACCGTGGAGCGGGCCCCTTTGGGCGACGGGACCACGCTGGAGCTGTTCCCACTGCCGGAGGGGGAACCTTTGCGCTTTCAGGAGATCTATCAGGCCAACCTCTCCTGCATCGTCAGCGTGCGGGGGACCAAGGGGAGCAGCATGAGCCTGGGCACCGGCGTGATCATGTCGGAGAACGGATACATCATCACCAATTCCCACGTCATCGAGGGATGCAGCGCGGTGGATGTGGTTCTTTGGGACGAGCGCGTTTATCCGGCGCTGCTGGTCGGCCGGGATGAGCAGACCGATCTGGCCGTGCTGAAGGTCGAATGCACGGGGCTCTCCCCCGCCGACTTTGGAGATTCCGGCCTGCTCCGGGTGGGGGATGTGGCGCTGGCCATCGGCAATCCGCTGGGCGAGGACCTGCGGGGCACCATGACGGACGGCATCATCTCCGCGCTCAATCGGGACGTGAATGTGGACGGGCGGACCATGTCGCTGATCCAGACCACCGCCGCCTTGAACTCAGGCAACTCCGGAGGCGCCCTCATCAATGAATACGGCCAGGTGATCGGCATCACCAATCTGAAAATGCAGTCCTACTATGATACGGTGGAGGGATTGGGCTTCGCCATCCCTACGGCCACCGTCAAAGCGGTGGTGGATACTCTGATCGAAACAGGCGTGGTGACCGGGCGGCCCACCATCGGCATCACCGCGTACACCCTTACGCAGGCCATGGCCGAGGCCAAGGGCCTGCCGCAGGGCGTATGCATCAAAAGCGTTCAGGCGGGTTCCGACGCCTGGCGGCAGGGACTGCGCGCCGGGGACGTGATCGTGGAGGCCAACGGCGTCTCCATTCGGACGATGGACGAATTGCAGGCACTGAAAAACGGGATGCAGGTAGGAGAAGTGCTCTCGCTGCGCTACTGCCGGGAAAACGGCTGGCATACCGCCGACGTGACGCTGGTGGACCAGTACACCCTGGAGGACTGACGAAAAAAAGAGCGCCCCCGAACGGGGACGCCCAAATCAGATCATGCGCGGGAGAATGGAATGAACGCGAAAAAATGGAACCTGCATATTGGCTGAGCTGCAAGCATAGAATACCTTATTTTACCAATTATGTCAATGAGAACTTTTGTCGAAAGGACGCGGATGCCTGATGCTGATTCAGAACGGGGTGGTCCATCCGATGGATGGCCCGGTGATTCCCTGCGGATTTGTCGCGTTTGAGGAGGGAAAGATCACGGCGGTGGGGTCCATGGAAGCCCTGCCCGCCGGGGCCTTCGGCGAGGTGCTGGACGCACAGGGCGGACACATCCTTCCCGGCTTTGTGGATGCCCACTGTCACCTGGGACTGTTTGGAAACGCCCTGGGCTTCGAGGCCGACGACGGAAATGAGGCCACCGACCCCTGTACGCCTCAGCTGCGTGCCCTGGATGCCATCAACCCGCAGGACCGCTGCTTTCAGGAGGCGCGGCTGGGCGGCGTCACCTGCGTGCTTACCGGTCCCGGCAGCGCAAACCCCATTGCCGGGCAGTCCGCCGTCCTCAAGACCACCGGCCGCTGGGTGGATGAGATGGTACTCAAGGCGCCGGCGTGCATGAAATTTGCCCTGGGGGAAAATCCGAAGGCCGTTTATAACGAACGCAAGGAGACGCCCATCACCCGCATGGCCACCGCCGCCCTGATCCGGGAACAGCTCTCCAGGGCGCTGGAATACCGGGATAAGCAGGATAAGGCCCAGGAAGATCAGGATGAGGACATGCCCGACTTTGACGCCAAGCTGGAGGCGCTGTCCGCCGTGGCGAGCGGGGATCTGCCCGCCCACTTCCACGCGCACCGGGCCGACGATATCGCCACGGCGGTACGGCTGAGCCGGGAATTTGGGCTGAGCTATGTTATCGTCCACGGGACCGAGGGCCATCTGGTGGCCGATCTGTTGGCCCGGGAAGGCGTTCCGGTCATCACCGGCCCCTGCCTGACCGACCGCAGCAAGCCGGAGCTGGCGGGTCAGACGCTGGAGAATCCCGCCCGCCTGAGCCGGGCTGGTGTCAAGGTGGCCATCTGCACCGACCATCCGGAGACGCCCATCCAGCACCTGCCCCTGTGCGCTGCCATGGCGGTGCGCTATGGCATGGACGAGGAGCAGGCCCTGGCCGCCATTACCCGCAACGCCGCTGAGATCGCGGGGGTCGGCCGGCGCGTGGGCACCCTCAGCCCGGGCAAGGATGCGGATATCGTCGTTACCAACGCCCATCCCTTTGATTGGCGCAGCCAGATCCGCGCGGTGTTTATCGACGGTCTCCGGGTTCGGGATTAGGCCCTGCCGCTGAAACAGACTTGCGCCGTTCGCGTCCGCAGCCTTCCCGAATGCGGCCTTGCCGCTTGTTCAGCCGCAGCGGGGCGCGCATCCATTTCGCTGAGTGTTCGTAAAACAGTTTCAGGGGTAGTCGTTGGGACTGCCCCTGATTTTTTGCTCTGCGCTGCGCGGCGGTGTGCTGGCGCGCCCTTACGTTGAGAAGCCGCGACCTTTGGCCGTCCCGGAAATTCGAAAAATTTCAGCGATGCTTTGTAACCTTTTATCGGCCTCATTTGTATTATTGGTGAAAAGCTTTTCAAAAGGACTAAGGAACGTGCTTATGAAACCACCCGTCGAGATGCTGATCGAAGAATATCGGAACAGTCTCTATGCAGCGGCATTTAACGTATGTAAAAATGCGCAGGATGCCGAAGATGTTGTTCAGGACACCTTCGTTCAGTACTGGTCGCAGAAAAAAGAGTTTGAAACAGAGCAGCATATACGCGCGTGGCTGATCAGAGTGGCAATCAACAAGGCGAAGAATAAAAACCATACCTGTTTCAGGCGAAACGCTCTCCCGCTGGAGGACTACATGGAGACCTTGCCCTTCGAGTCGGAGGAGTCGTCTGAATTGTTTGAGGCGGTGATGAGGCTTCCGGAAAAGTATCGTATTGTGGTTCACCTGTTTTACTACGAAGATTATTCTGTAAATGAAATCGCAGACATTTTGAAAATTACGCCGGGCAATGTGAAGGTCAGGTTGTCACGCGGAAGAATGTCCCTTCGCAGCACATTAAAGGAGGTATGGGAAGATGACGAATAAGGAAAAATACAAGCAAGCATTTTCTGCAATTCATACCTCTGATGGTTTTTCTTTGGAGGTTGAAATCATGGAACGAACAGCGAAACATCATAAATTCAAAATGATAGCTGCAGTTGCTGCTGCCTGCGTAATGCTGGTAGGAAGCGCCACGGCCGCATATGCTGCAGATGTGGGCGGGATTCAGCGCACCGTGCAGATCTGGTTCAACGGAGACCAGACGATGGCAACGGTCGAGTTTGACGGAAACGGAAACTACGTCATGGAGCATACCGGCGGCGAGGGTGATGTGCAGTATCAGGGCGGCGGAGGAGTTGCCTTCGCACCCGACGGGACCGAAATCCCTTTGACAGAAGAAGACCTTATGGCGCAGATTACGGCGCCCAATGTGGAATACGCGGAGAATGGGACCGTTTGGGTGTACTGGGGTGGCCAGAAGCTTGACATCACGGATAAGTTTGAAAACGACGTCTGCTATGTAAAGCTCGAAAGTGTAGACGATGAGGAAGAACTGTATATGACGGTCAAATACGAAGGCGGCTACGCCACCAGTCCGCATAGGTATGTGAGCCCCAGGGAGTTCGACGGACGGAATCATCCTTAGGGCATCACTGCACAATTCCCCACGCGCGTCTTGGCGGCCAATTCGCACGCGTTGAATCATGCGGTAATGCCTTAGAATAATAAAAGCTCCAAAACCACCTCCCTGCAGATTCCGGCTTGTCGGGAAGCGGCATAAGAAAACCTCCTGTCCGATGATTGGACAGGAGGTTTTCCGTTTTACGAAACACCGCCGTTGGATGCGCGCCCGGTTTTCTTTGGGCGCTCAGCGCGCGGCGACAGCTGCGGCGTCCAGGCGGCGCTGACGGATCTCCAGCATGCGCACAGCGTAGAGAGAATCCGTGATAACCTTTACCGGCTTGGAATAATCCAGCGCGAACAGACCCAGAAAGGACCGGGCGTCCACACGGATCTTCTCATCCGCGTTGGCAATATAGACAGGCTTATCCGCCTGAGCGGCCAGCCGCTGCAACTCCGCAAGCTCGGACATGGAATCGATCTTCAATGTAAGGACCATAATTCATACCTCCTTTATGACCGTGTGAGAGTATAATACACAACCGCCCCCGGCGCAATAGGCAGACTAAACGAAATCAGAAGAATCGTACGAGCCAAAAAGATACAAAAAAGCGGCAAATGAATGGCAAAAATGGAAACTAAACAGTTTTAAAACGCTTTTTTGCTTAACGAATTTGTTGGCTTGTTTCATAGGCACGTAAGGCCGGCCTTAACGGAGAAACGGGCAAAAGAAGAATAAGGATTTTTGTTATTGACATATGCCGGAAACAGAGTATAATAAATGGCATACACCGGAAACGGAGGGAAGCACATGCCGAGGCCCAAAAAATGCAGACGTATCTGCGCCCTGCCCCGCAGCAGCAGCTTCGGCCCGCTGGAGGGGGAGACGGCAGGCGTGGTGGAGCTGGCCCTGGAGGAATACGAGGCCATCCGCCTGATCGACCTGCTGGGATGCACCCAGGCGGAATGCGCCGCACAGATGGAAGTGGCACGTTCCACAGCGCAGGCGGTGTATGACGCGGCACGCACCAAGCTGGCCCGGGCGCTGGTGGAGGGGCGGAGGCTGGTGATTGCCGGCGGCGACTACGCCCTGTGCCCCCACGCGGCAGGCTGTGCCGGACGGGACTGCGTCCGGCGGGGATGCGGGCGCCGCTGCGGGTGCGGCGGATGCAGTCAACACAAAAATGGAGGGAAATGATGATGAAAATTGCGGTTACTTACGAAAACGGACAGGTCTTTCAGCACTTTGGCCATACGCAGCAATTCAAGCTTTACGAGGTGGAGAACGGCGAGCTTGTCTCCAGCTGGGTGGTGGATACCAACGGCAGCGGACACGGGGCCTTGGCGGGCTTCTTGCGGGAGTGCGGCGCGGAGGTGCTGATCTGCGGCGGTATCGGCGGCGGCGCCCGCAATGCCTTGGCCCAGGCGGGGATCCAGCTCTATCCCGGCGTGTCCGGAGACGCGGACGCCCAGGTGGCCGCTCTGCTCGCAGGCAGCCTGCAGTACGATCCCAATACCGTCTGTGCGCACCACCACAATCACGGCGAAGGGCACAACTGCGGCGCACACGGGCACGACTGCGGCGGGCACAGGTGCTAAAGCCCAAAAATGCAATGCCTTTTTCGAAATAGTCTGTGACTTTTTACAAGCTCTGTGGTATAATCAAAGTACGGAGGCCGGGCCTCCGGCCTGCGGAACGACGACAGCCCTCCCCAGGAGGGCGGAAGGAGCTGAAAGCTATGAAGTTCGTGTTCACAGACAAAAAGGTCAACCTGCCGAATAAGGTGCATGCCTATGCCGAGAAAAAGGTGGGCAAATTAGACCGTTATTTTAAGGCGGATGCGGAGGCCGCCGTGGTCTTCAGTGTGGAAAAGGACCGGAACAATGTGGAATTGACCGTCCGTTCCGGCGGCACCATTATCCGCGTGGCTGAGAGCACCTCCGATATGTTCGCTACCGTCGACGCCGCCGTGGCTTCCGTGGAGCGCCAGCTGCGCAAAAACAAGGCGCGCCTGGAAAAACGCCTGCGGGAGAACGCGTTTGAGCGCTGTGTGGATGTGGATGAGGTCTCATCCTTCGCGCCGGAAGCGGAAGAGGATGAGTTCCAGATCGTACGCACCAAGCGTTTCCCCATCAAGCTCATGTCTGCGGAAGAAGCGGTGCTCCAGATGAACCTGGTCGATCATACCTTCTTTGCGTTCAAGAACGCTGAGGCCGACGGCGCCTTCTCGGTAGTCTACCGCCGCAACGACGGCGGCTACGGTCTGATTGAGGACGATATCTGATCCGGAATGGGAGCCCTGGCTTTGACCGGTCAGATGCAATAGGAGGCAATGACAGCACAGGGCATTTTGGTACAAGACTCTCGCTTCGGCCGGAATCCTGTGAAATGGGGACGCCGCCAAGGGTTCACGACCTTGGCGGCGTCCCTGTTTCAAGCGCTGACACGCGTATGGCGATATACAAAGTCCGCGTCTCCAGGTTGCCGCGCCGCCGCCTTTGGGCGCAGGAGGAGACGAAAGCGAAAGTGAGCCTGCCCGGGCATGGACGAGGGGAAGATGCGGCGTAACAAAGGGGAACTTTAAAAAGCCCCCTGCCCGTGCAAAAACTTTTGAAGGCTCCATATCGGGAAGACAAAATGGCTGTCCTGTATCACGTACAGGACAGCCATTCTGATGTATGATACACCAAAGGCGAACCCCTTACAGGGTTCGCCTTGGTGCATTTTGGTGGAGGCGGGGGGAGTCGAACCCCCGTCCGAAAACGTTTCAACGGGAACTTCTCCGGGCGCAGTCGGTCATTTACATTCCCTTACCCAAGCGTGGGCCGACACACTCAGGGGCTTGGTAGCTTCATTGTTCATGGTGCGCTCAAAGCTTTGCGCACACACGTGCACCACTAAACGACGCCCCGTCCCGGCTCGTGGTCCTTCCGGGCGGAACGGTCACGGCTTAAGCCGCGACAAGCTCAACGTTATCGTTGTTCTTTAATTTATAAGTTGCCCATTTTAAGGATGTTAGGCGCATCCGCCCGCTATTCCCGCCTCTGCGTCCCCGTCGAAACCAGTACGCCCCCATGTTGTCGCAAAGTTTATTTCGTTCGGGACGCCCCGGTAGGGGCGCCCCTGGCTTGATTCCCTTGCTCCGCCGCTTCCAGCCGGACCCGCTTTGCGGGGCTTCGGCTGGAAGTGGGGAGAACGGTAATACCTGTTATTTTCGCTGCGCTTTAATCAGCACTGTTCCGGCGCGGGATAATCCACGCCATGGGTCTCTACGGTCACCGTCTTCATGCGCTGGTCCTGATACGGCTTATCCATCCGGTTGCGGTCGGCAGAGACGATGGCGTCAGCCACATCCAGGCCCTCGATCACCTTGCCGAAGGCGGCATACTGACCATCCAGGTGGGGCGCAGGTTCCACCATAATAAAAAACTGGCTTCCGGCGGAATCGGGATGCATGGCACGCGCCATGGACAGTACCCCGCGGCTGTGCTTCAGGTCGTTCGGTACGCCGTTGGCGGAAAACTCGCCCTTAATGCTGTAGCCGGGGCCGCCGGTACCGGTGCCCTGGGGGCAGCCGCCCTGGATCATAAAGCCGGGAATGACCCGGTGAAAGATGAGCCCGTTGTAAAAACCGGACTTTACCAGGCTGATGAAGTTGTTGACCGTATTGGGGGCCACCTCCGGGTAGAGTTCGGCGACCATTTTGCCGCCGTCATCCATCTCAAAGGTAACGATGGGGTTCTGAGCCATTTCAGCCACTCCTTTTATCCTTTGTTATCCGCCGCGGCGGCGGTCCTTCATGGCGCGGTCCATTTCCCGCCGGGCATCCTTGGCGGCGGCGGCGTCCCGCTTGTCATAAAGCTTCTTGCCCTTGGCAAGGCCTACCTCCAGCTTGACGCGGGAGCCACGGAAGTAGATGCTTAGGGGCACCAGCGCGTAGCCGTCCTGCTTCACCCTGGCATACAGCCGCAGGATCTCCCGCTTGTGCATCAGCAGACGGCGGGGACGCAGGGGGTCCTTGTTAAAAATATTTCCCTTTTCATAGGGGCTGATGTGCATCCCATGCACGTGCATCTGACCGTCCTTGGCGATGCAGAAGGAATCTTTCAGGTTCACATGGCCCTGACGGATCGACTTGACCTCGGTGCCCGCCAACTCGATGCCTGCCTCGTATTGATCCTCGATAAAATAATCGTGGTAGGCCTTGCTGTTCTTGGCGATCACCTTGACGCCCCTGCTCTCCACGGAACCACCTCCCCCAGGCATGCGCTTAGATTATTATTATAACATACTTGTCAATATGCTAGACGGGGAAATAGGTGAGCAGAGCGCCGAGCGCGTCCCCGGAAAGGACGGGACGGCCGTGCTCGGCAAGGCGGGCCTCCAGGTGAGGGCGGCCATCCTCCGAGCGGCCGAATTCCGAAAGCTGTGCCGCAGCCTGATCCGCGCCGGCGGGCAGTGAGAGCCAGTAGCGCCCCTCCCACCACAAAAGCTGCGCGTCCGGCCGGGGAACCGGCAGCGCGCGGGCGGCGGAGAGCAGCGGGTCCAGACTGTCGAAGGAAAACCAAAGATGCTCCGGGGCCTGCACGCGGGCAAAGACCAGCACGCCGCAGGCGTTGGGATAGGCCTCGATCTCAATGGAACCATCCAGCGTGATGCCCGCCTCGTGAAACGCGTCCCGGGTCAGCTCCAGGGCCCGCTCCAAGGTCAGGCCGGCCGGGGTCAGGCCGTGCTCCTTCAGGTCGGCCGGAGTGATGTACAGTGCCACGCTGGCATTTCCGATGGGTTGGATGGTCATGGCGCGCCTCCTTACAAGCAGTCGGGTTCGCTCGAATGATGTGCAGCCTCAGGGGACAAAGCGCAATCGGTCGGCAGACTTTATTATAAAAGCTGAAAAACGGTTTGGGTAGCTGTAATGATTGGGCGGATTGGAAAAGGTCAGGGTGGCGAAAGCCCGATAAATATGGTATACTGAATTCAATTTGGAATAGAGGTCGTGCAATATGGAATTGATGGAAAAAACCGTGGAGCGCCACGTGTTGTTTGAGGGCGCGATCGTGACCCTGCGCAGAGACAAGGCCCAGCTGATCAACGGCCAGGTGGTGAGCCGCGAGGTGGTGGAGCACCCCGGCGGCGTGGCCATCCTTCCGCTTTACCGGGACGGCACCGTGAGCATCGTGCGGCAGTTTCGCTATCCCTTCCGGCAGGTCGTCACCGAGCTGCCCGCCGGAAAGCTGGAGCGGGGCGAGGACCACCGTCCCGCCGCCCTGCGGGAATTGGAGGAAGAGGTGGGCGTCCGGGCCGGAGAGCTGATTTATCTGGGGTATCTCTATACCTCCCCCGGCTTTTCCACCGAGGTACTGCATATGTATCTGGCCCGGGATCTGGAGCCGGGGGTATGCCATCCGGACGACGACGAGTTTTTGGAGTGTGAGCGCATCCCCTTTGACCAACTGGTGGAACAGGTGGTATCCGGGGTGATCTGCGACGCCAAGACCGTGGCTCTGGTGCTGAAGGCCAAAGCTTATCTGGGGCGGTAAGCCGGAAAGGGGACGAGACCGATGGCCAAGCGCATCCTGATCGTGGAGGATGAAAAGAATATTGTGGATATCCTCAGCTTCAATCTGGGGCGGGAGGGATATCAGACGCTGGAGGCTTACGACGGGGACGCCGGATTGCAGCTGGCGCTGGAGCAGGACCCGGATCTGATCCTGCTGGACCTGATGCTGCCGAAGCGCAATGGGTTCGACGTATGCCGCAGCCTGCGCGCCCAGGGACGGAGCACCCCCGTCATCATGCTGACCGCCCGGGAGGAGGAGACCGATAAGGTCCTGGGCCTGGAGCTGGGGGCGGACGATTACATCACAAAGCCCTTTTCCATGCGGGAGCTGCTGGCACGGGTGAAGGCCAACATCCGCCGCAGCGAAATGGTGGCCGCCGGGCCCGCCGCCCAGGCGGCCGGACAGCGCGTCGAACTGGGGCGGATCTCCATCGACACCGAGCTGATGGTGGCCTATAAGGACGGCAGGGCGCTGGAACTGACCCAGCGGGAATACGAGCTGCTCAAATTTTTGGGAAGCCAGCGGGGAAAGGTCTTTTCACGGGAAGCCCTCATGGAGCACGTCTGGAATTACGAGGGCTATGTGGGTGACGTGCGTGCCGTGGACGTGGCCGTACGGCGGCTGCGTGAGAAGATTGAGGACGACCCGGCCTCGCCGCAGTTCATCGTCACACGGCGGGGAATGGGGTATTTTTTCAACGCATAAGCTCATGCCTTTGCGCCGGGCGGCCTCGGGGCCCCGCAGGGCGGGGCGCGCCTTTTGGCGCGGGGCGAGCGTTTTGCATCGCAAAACCTCGCTGCCGGGCGAATTCACTTCGCCCGGGCAGATGAAAAAACGGGGTCCCCACGCGGCCTGCCGCGTGGGGGAGGGACGACCCGGCCTCGCCGCAGTTCATCGTCACACGGCGGGGAATGGGGTATTTTTTCAACGCATGAGCTCATGCCTTTGCGCCGGGCGGCGTTCCGTTTGCCTGCGCAGGCAGCAGCGCATAACGGCAGCGCTCCCCTGATTTCCATCCGGAAAGGAGGTGTCCCATGTTCCGCAGCCTGCATATGAAATTGATGCTCATCATGACGCTGCTGATCGTCGCGCTGATGACGGTCGTGGGCGCCTTTCTGATCAATTCGGTGGTCAATTATTATACCCAGGACTTCCACACGCAGATGGCGGAAGCCTTTGGGGACGCCGGTTTCTGGTCCGACCTGACCACCCCCGCCGACGGGGAGGAGGACGGGGCGGCCAGCATCGCCCGGATCCTGAGCACCAACAGCACCCTGGGGATCGACAACCGCAGCCGCAAATGCTATGTGCTGGACGGCAGCGACGCCCGCTATCTGGCGGGCTCGGACCAGCCGGAAAATGTCCGCACACCGGAGCTCTCCCGCAACCTGAGCCGCGCGCTCAATGGAGAGATCGGGGACGACAACGATCCGGCCGCCGCCTATATGGACGTGGCGGTGCCGCTGGAACGCGGGGGGGCCGGCTATATCATCTATGTGCGGGATGACCGCACGACCGTGCAGGCCCTGAACAGCGAGCTGATTACCCTGATCGTGGAGGCGCTGGTCTTCGGGCTGGTGATCTCCGTGCTGCTCTCGTTCCTGCTGTCCAAGACGCTGATCACCCCCATCGAGCGGCTGACCGAAGGCGCCGAGCGGGTGGCGGACGGAGACTTTTCCCATAAAATCGAGGTGGCCTCCCGGGATGAGATCGGCGTGCTGACCAGGACCTTCAACGACATGGCCCGTCAGCTCAAGCAGACGCTGGAAGAAGTGGAGAACGAGCGCAATAAGCTGGGCACGCTGTTCCTGCATATGACCGACGGCGTGGTGGCCTTTTCCTGGGAGGGGGCGGTCATCCAGTCCAATCCTGCCGCCGAACGGCTGCTGGGCCGGGCCATCCCCATCGGCGGGGAGGAGAACTATGATACCCTCTTCGCCCCCATCGCGCCGCTCCGGGGGGTGCTGGCGGTGGAGCAGCCCGGCTATCTGGACGGGGCCATGGATGTGGACGGCCGCAGCCTGGAGCTGCTGCTGGCGCCCTTTGACCCGGAGCGGCTGGGCGGCGTGCTGGTGGTCATCCACGACGTGACGGAGCAGCGCAAGACGGAGGAGATGCGCCGGGAGTTTGTGGCCAACGTCTCACACGAGCTGCGTACCCCGCTGACCAATATCCGCTCTTACGCTGAGACCCTGGCCGACAACGCGGGCGCGCTGCCGCCGGATACCGAAAAGAACTTCCTGGGGGTCATTCTCAATGAGTCCGACCGCATGACCCATATCGTCCAGGATCTGCTGACGCTTTCCCGCTTTGATTCCGGCCGGACCGAGCTCAAGCTGGCCCCCTTTGATTTTGAGCGGGCGGTGCGGGATGTGTACAACGCCATCCTGATGGAGGCCCAGCGCCACGGTCACAAGGTGGAGCTGGAGCTGGAGAACGGTCTGCCCCAGGTGAGCGGAGACCGGGAGCGTATCCTCCAGGTGATGATGAACGTGGTGTCCAACGCCATCAAGTACACGCCGGACGGCGGCAGGATCCGCATATCCGCCGGACGGCTGGGCGCGCGGGTCTGGATGGAAGTGGCCGACAACGGCATCGGGATTCCAAAGGAAGACCGCGGGCGCATTTTCGAGCGCTTCTACCGGGTGGACAAGGCGCGTTCCCGGGAGTCCGGCGGCACGGGCCTGGGACTGTCCATTGCCAAGGAGATCGTGGACCGGCATGAGGGCACGCTGGAGCTGGTAGAGCGTCCGGGGCCCGGCCTGACCGTCCGGCTGACGCTGCTGGTGGAGGGACCGCGCCATGGACATGCTTAAGCGGGTGCGCCGGCGCCGGCGCCGGGTACTGGAGAGCTGCAAGACGCTGCTTATCGTGCTGCTGGCGGTATCGGCCGTGTACCTGGCGGCGCGGGCGCTGGTCTACAGCGGCCTGGCCGACACGGGGCCCAGCGGCTGGGTGGGGACGCTGCTCTCCCTGCTGCGCGGAGAAGCGCAGCCGCCGGCAGCCACTCCGGAGAACGGGCAGCCCGGCATGGCGGCCCAGCCGGTGCGCATTGCCATCCACAGCGGCACGGAGCGGTTTGCCGTCCAGTATGACCAGGGTCAGGTGGATGGGATCTATACTTCCGTGGGCGGGTTGCTGGGGGAAGCGCTGGCCAGCGCCAAGACGCCGCGTCCCATCACGGAGGAGGAGTGGCGGCTTGCCCTCCAGCGCAGCGGGGTGTACTTCGACCTGCTGGGACAGGTGCCGCTGGACGCCCTGTACGCCTGGATGGGCGGAGACGCGGCCAATCCCGAGCTGACCGGGACGGCCCGCCGCCTGCTGGTGGCCAGTACCGCCGGCGCCAACGCCGCCCTTTACTATCATAATGAAACAGACGGCCTGTATTATGCCTGTGAGACGAGCGTGGATTACGCGCAGCGCATGGAGGACGTGTTGACGGGCTACGGCGGAAACAGCGCCACCTTTGCGTTCGAGTTCAGCGCGGACGCGGGCTATGGGGCGCTGGACCCATATGTGCTGATTTTCTCTTCCGCGCCCAATCCACGCAGCTACCGCAGCGCTTCTCCGCTGTCGGCCGGCGATGAGAGCACCCTTACCGCGATCCGGAGCGCCCTTTCCTTCCGCAGCAACTCCTCTTATCCGATCCAGGGGGGCGGTATCATGGTGCGGGAGGACCGGGAGACCCTCCAGATCATGGAGAACGGAGACGTGATCTATCACGCTTCCGAGCCGGCCGCCTCCCGCTATGCGGTGGGGGACGGCTCTGCCGGGAACACCGACGTCATCGAGGCGGCCTGGCGGCTGGCGGACGCCACCCTGGGGAGCCTGTGCGGCTCCGCCCGGCTGTACCTGATGGGGATGGATGAGACGCAGGCGGGCGTGGAGGTGCGTTTCGGCTACAGCCTGGACGGCGCCGCCGTGCAGCTGTATGAGAAGGGCTGGTGCGCCCGCTTCCTGATCCGCAGCGGGAAGATCACCGACTATACCCTTCACTTCCGCAGCTACGAGGAGACTGGAGAGCACACCCTGGTGCTCCGGGAGCGGCAGGCTGCCGCGGCCCTGGCGGCGCTGGGGAGCGGCAGGCGGGAGCTGGTCCTCTGCTACGCGGACGGCGGAGGGGACACCGTGGAGGCCGGCTGGATCGCCGGGGCGTGACGTATGGAATGGTCTAAAATTAAAAATATTGTGCTCCTGATCCTGGTGTGCGTGAACGCCTTCCTGCTGGCCCTGGTGCTTCTGCAGCAGCATAAGACCGCCCGGTTTCAGGAGGAGGCCAGCGCCGGAGCGGTGTCCGCCCTGGCCAACAGCGGCATTGCCTTTCACCTGGAGCGGGTCCCCAGGGATATGGAGCTGGCGGGTCTGAACTTTACGCAGGACCGTTCGGGAGAACAGGCCGCGGCGGAAGCCTTGCTGGGCCGCGTGACGGAGCAGGCGGAGAGCACCACGATGCGCACCCTGTATGCCGGAGCAAACGGCAGCGCCGAGTTTTTCATGAGCGGAGAGTTTTCCGTTGCCCTGGACGCGGGCGTGTACCAGGCCGATCCGGACGAGCTGGAGCGGGCCGGGAGGGACTGCCTGGCGCTGCTGGGGATGGAGGCGGAGTTGGTTTCCCGGGAAACCCGGGAGCAGGAGAGCGTGTGGACCTATCGCCAGCTTTGGGAGGACGTGCCGGTTTTTTCCTGCCAGGTGGAGCTGACCTGGCGGGACGGCAGCCTGGTCCTGCTGCGGGGGCGGCGCCTGGCCGGGAGCGCGCTCCCGGCGGATACCGGGGCCCCGCTCACCACGGCGACCGTGCTGGTGCGCTTTTTGGCCGGACTCAACGAGGGAAACTATGTGTGCAGCAGCATCGATGGGATGCGGGCCGGATATGTCGTTTCCGGCGCGTCCCGGCCCGGGCAGCTCACGCCGGTCTGGCGCGTCGAGACCGATACCGGAGCCTACGATGTGGACGGCGTCACCGGAGCGCTGGTCCCGGTGGAGTAAACAGAAAAAACGTCGTATCCTTCCGGGATACGACGTTTTTTGACGGGTGGGCAGGGCTGTAGCGCAGTTTTTGGAAAAAAATGTATGAAAACGTCCTTCTTTCCCGCCCGGACCGGGCAGGGGTGAAGGAGGGATGCCGAATGGCACAGTATACACCCCATTACGGGCTCCACCAGTGGGAGCCGGAGGACAGCTTTTTACGGGAGGACTTCAATCAGGATCTGGCCAGG